>JAIEMH010000265.1 GCA_019752245.1 Flavobacteriaceae bacterium | reverse complement strand
AGTTCAAATGCTCAGCAAACCACTGCAAGTAAGCAAGTTTCGAGTTTTACAATCAATTCACCACAGCTAAAAACTGATAAGAAAATTTGGGTTTACCTTCCAAAAAACTATGCAACTTCCGAAAAAAAGTTTCCAGTAATTTATATGCACGATGCTCAAAATTTATTTGACGCAAAAACTTCGTATGTTGGCGAATGGAATATTGACGAAACTTTAGACAGTATATCGGCACAAGTAATCGTCATCGGAATTGAACACGGTGGAGAAAAACGAATGGAAGAGTTAACACCATTCAAAAACGAAAAATATGGTGGTGGAAATGCCGACAATTATTTAGATTTTATTGTTCAAACACTAAAACCATATGTTGACAAAAGCTACAGAACCAAAACTAACGCAAACAATACAGCACTTTTTGGAAGTTCACTTGGCGGATTGGTTTCGTTTTACGGCGCATTAAAATATCCGAATATATTTGGAAAAATTGGTTGCTTCTCGCCTTCTTTTTGGTTCAACCGTAAAGAAATTTTCGAATTAATGGAAAAAACCAAAACATTCAAAACCAAAATTTATTTTCTTTGTGGCGATAATGAAGGTGACGATGATATGGTTCGAGATTTAAACAACATGGAATATCAAATCAACAACAAACGATGCGAATGTAAAATGCTCAATAAAAAAATCATTATCAAAGGTGGACAACACAACGAAAAATTATGGCGTGAAGGATTTAAAAAGGCGTATCTTTGGCTTTTCTAAAAAATTGTATAATGTACTATTGAATACTAAAAATTTTAATGCACATCAATACATTATACATGAATACATTATACAAAAACACATTATAACAATACATTATACAGTAAAAAAATGACAAACAACGATATTTTCAAAAAACTACGTGTAGCATTAATGCTTCGTGACGACCAAATAGTTGACATTCTACAATTGGTAGATTTTAGAATGACAAAATCTGAATTGGGTGCTTTTTTTCGTGATGAAAAACATGAGAATTATATGGAATGTGGCGACCAAGTGCTACGCAATTTCCTAAACGGATTGGTAATTCATTTACGTGGAACAAAAGAAAATCCTAAGAATCCAATGGATGTAATTGCTATTCACAAGCAAGAAGCAAAACCAAAAGAGTTTAAAAAACCAGAAGGATCAGCACCAAATAAAGAATTTAAACCAGGAGATTTCAAGAAAAGTCCAGCTGCAAAACCAAAATTCAAGGATAAAAAACCAGCCAAAAAAATTGAAATTGTAGAAAAAGTAAACTACAAAAACGGTAAAAATACCAAAGGATAAATGACATGAATTGTAAAATAGTAAATAAGATATTTGGTAGTGTAATCATAGTATCAAATTTATTATTTTTTATTCCTTTAAATATCAAAAACATATATTCTGGAGGTGGTCCAATGGGAATTGGTCTTCTTGCAATTCCTTTTCTTGAACTAATACATTCTTTTTTAATTCCAGCTTGTTTAGCTTTTAAAAGTAAATTTAATACTACTGAACTAACAATAATAAATGGAATTTGTGTAGCAATGATAGCATTCCTATTTTTTAATATTATATTATAATTACAAAAAAAATCCCGAGCTAATAACTCGGGATTTTCTTTATTTATTCTGAATTTAATTCAGATTCTCTAATTTCTATCTAATTAAGAAAGCGCTTTTTGAACTTGATCTGCAGCTTCTTGAAATTGTACAGCAGATAAAATTGGCATACCAGAATTATCGATTAATTCCTTAGCAATTTCAGCATTTGTACCTTGTAATCTCACAATGATTGGCACTTTAATTGCGTCGCCCATGTTTTTGTAAGCATCAACAACACCTTGAGCAACACGATCACAACGAACAATTCCTCCAAAAATGTTAATCAAAATAGCTTTAACGTTTGGATCTTTCAAGATAATTCTAAAAGCCAATTCCACACGTTTTGCATCTGCAGTTCCACCAACGTCTAAGAAGTTAGCTGGTTCAAAACCTGCATATTTAATTAAGTCCATAGTTGCCATTGCAAGTCCAGCACCATTAACCATACATCCAACTGTTCCGTCAAGATCTACATAATTTAAACCTGCAGCTTTCGCTTCAACTTCAATTGGGTTTTCTTCACGAACGTCTCTGTATTCAGCTAATGCAGCATGACGGTATAAAGCATTATCATCAAGATTTACTTTAGCATCAACAGCAATAATTTTATTATCAGATGTTTTTAAAACTGGATTAATTTCGAACATTGAAGCGTCAGATCCAACATAAGCCTTGTACAACGCATCAATAAACTGAACCATTTCTTTAAAAGCATTTCCAGAAAGGCCTAAATTAAAAGCAATTCTTCTAGCTTGAAAACCTTGTAAACCAACATTTGGATCAATTTCTTCGTTGAAAATTAAATGTGGTGTGTGCTCAGCAACTTCTTCAATATCCATTCCACCTTCAGTAGAATAAACAATCATATTTTTTGCAGTCGCTCTATTTAACAAAACTGACATATAAAACTCACTTGTTTCACTTTCTCCAGGATAATATACATCCTCAGCAACCAAAACTTTGTGTACTTTTTTACCTTCAGCACTAGTTTGCGGAGTAATTAATTGCATTCCAATAATTTGCTCAGCCAATTCCTCAACTTGTTGCAAATTCTTAGCAAGCTTAACGCCACCTCCTTTTCCTCTTCCACCTGCGTGAACTTGAGCTTTAATAACGTGCCATCCAGTTCCTGTTTCAGCAGTCAATTGTTTTGCAGCAGCAACCGCTTCTTGCGGATTGTTTGCCACATAACCACGTTGAATTTTTACACCATAACTGGCTAATATTTCTTTTCCTTGGTATTCGTGTATGTCCATAATGAAGTTTTAGTCTTTAAAAAGTGATACAAAAGTAATTAATTTCAACGAAACCAAAAAGAAATGTATATCAATTTAGTAACTTTATTTATTTAATTTTAATCACACCTTTCACAATGGTTTGAAGCAAATTGCTTGGGCATTTTCAGTTATCCATTTTCCTGCTGTTGCAAGTCGCTTTTTTTCATATTGTTGATTTCGAGAACCTCAACCAATATTATAAAAAAAGAGCTCCAACAATTGCAACATCAGGGCTAAAAAATTATTGATAGCACAAAAAAGTCAAAATATAATTAACAAATTCGTAGAAATGTTAAACGCTTTGCAAAACCTTTTTACAACTACTATCTTTGCAAATCATTCATTCATAAAAGTTTAAATAAAATTAAACTTTAATCTCTTAAAAATTTAAAAATGCAACCTAAAGAATTACTAGCTCTTGCCGAAGAATTTGGCAATCCGCTGTACGTTTATGACGCAGCAACTATCGAGAATCAGTACAATCGTTTGACTTCGGCTTTTTCCAAGGTGGAAAAGTTACGCGTGAATTATGCAATGAAGGCTTTGTCAAACATTTCGATCTTGAAGTTGTTGAAGAACTTGGGTTCAGGATTAGACACTGTTTCTATTCAAGAAGTACAACTTGGTTTACACGCCGGTTTTACTCCAGAAAAAATCATATTTACACCAAACGGAGTTTCATTTGAAGAAATTGAAGAAGTAGCAAAATTGGGTGTGCAAATAAACATTGACAACCTTTCTGTCTTGGAACATTTTGGTGCAAAACACCCAACAGTTCCAGTTTGTATCCGTATAAATCCACACGTAATGGCTGGCGGAAATGCTAATATTTCGGTTGGTCATATTGATAGTAAATTCGGAATTTCAGTACATCAATTACCGCATATTATGCGCATTGTGGAAAACACAAAAATGCATATTAACGGAATTCACATGCACACCGGTTCTGACATTTTAGATATTGAAGTGTTTTTGTATGCTGCTGAAATTTTATTTGATGCTGCGAAAAACTTTAAAGAATTAGACTTTTTAGACTTTGGATCAGGATTTAAAGTTCCGTACAAAAAAGATGATATTGAAACCAACATAGAAGAATTAGGTAAAAAATTATCAAAAAGATTTTTAGCTTTCGAAAAAGAATATGGCCGCGATTTGACATTAGCTTTTGAACCAGGAAAATTTTTGGTCAGCCAAGCTGGGTTTTTCTTAGCCAAAGTAAATGTTGTAAAACAAACAACATCAACAGTTTTCGCAGGAATTGATTCGGGTTTTAACCATTTAATTCGTCCGATGCTTTACGGTTCACAACATACAATTGAAAACATTTCTAATCCAAAAGGAAAGGAGCGTTTTTACACAGTTGTAGGCTACATTTGTGAAACCGATACGTTTGCCAACAACAGAAGGATTTCTGAAATAAAAGAAGGTGATATTTTATGTTTCAAAAATGCTGGAGCGTATTGTTTCTCAATGGCATCCAACTACAATTCACGTTTTAAACCAGCCGAAGTGTTGTGGAAAGATGGAAAAGGTCACTTAATTAGTAAAAGAGAAACCTTTGAAGATTTGATTAAAAATCAGATATTAATTGAATTGTAAAACTTCTTAAATTCAAAATATAAAAATCCTTAATTGATTAATCAGTTAAGGATTTTTTTTATGTTATACTAGTAAATAGAAAAGTATATAATCTAATTTATGAAAATGTATTTAACTGATAAAAAAAGATAAACAACGATTGTAATAACTAGAACTATCAATCCTGTCACTCTTAATAAATTGGAATATCTTTTCTTAAGATTTCTTTCTAATAATTCATTTCGGTTCATTATGAAAAAGATTTAAAATTTAGATTACAAAGTTGCGCTATTTTAAACCAAAATCATATCAGGGTTAACCCTTGATTTTTACTTATCTACTTGTTTACTATCAAATTAGATTTACATAAAAATATGTGTATCACACTATAAATTAAAAAAAATTATTTCAAAATTTCGGTTAAGACTTCGCATTGCGTTCCATTTGGAAAAGTTATTCCAAGTTTTTGTGCGATTGTTGGAGCAATTTGAACAATATATTTTTTATCGTGCGATTCACCTTTTGGGATTTTCCAACCATAAAACAATAATGGCGCATGAGTGTCATAAGCATATGGCGTTCCGTGTGAAGTTCCAGTTGGTCCATACTCAATATAACCAGGTTTATCAAGTATCACTAAATTTCCATCTTGCGTTGCGTCATATCCGTTGGCAATCATGTTTAGGTAATAATCACTTCCGTTAGAATGTGTGATTTCTTCTTCATTATAAACTTTTTTAACTTGCTCTTGTGTCATTAAAAAATCTCTAAAAGACTGCTCTACTTTTGCATATTCTAATCCTTTTTCTTTGATTTTTACCTTGTTTAAATACAAATTGAAATTAGAATAATTGGTAACATAATCTTCTCCATAAGTATCTGTAGAAAATTTCTTTATAGATTTTGTTATTTCTTTATAATCAATATTTTTTACATTCAACTTACTATCTTTAAGATAATTAGCATTTTCTGCACAAGCATGGTCGGCGGTTAAAAACAATAAATAATTATCTTTTCCAACGTTTTTATCCAAATAAGATAATAAATCAGCTAATGTTTGATCCAATCTAAGATACGTATCTTGCAACTCCATTGATCTTGGTCCCAAAATATGCCCAACATAATCTGTAGATGAAAAACTTATGGCTAAAAAATCGGTATCGTTGTCTTTTCCTAAGTTTTCTTTTTCGATAGCTTTCATTGCAAAATCAGCAAGAAGATTGTTTCCAAAAGGTGTTGCTCTTAGAACTCCGGCATCATTTTTATCATACATTTTTTTTAAATCATATGGAAAAACTGGTTTGTCAACTCCGTATAATTTTCCTTCATACGGACTATCATCAACATCACTTTCGTTGTAGGTTGATGCTGGTTTGTATAAATTCCAACCTTGATTTATGTAATCTAAATATTTTTTTTGATTGTTAAAATCGGTTACCCAATCTGGTAATTTTTCACCATAAAAAGTACTCGAAATAAAAGCTCCAGTTTTACTGTACCAAAATGCCCAATTTGCAAAATGTCCTGCTGGTAAAATTGCACCTCTATCTTTCAAACTCATTCCTATAACTTTTCCTTTAAAATTGGTTCCCATTCTAAGCTCATCGGTGATAGTTGTAGATTGTAAATTCTTTGGAGACATTTCGCCTTCGGCTTTGGTTCCGTCGCCAAGTGTTTGAACCGATTCGTCATCTGTACAATATTTTTCTTTACCCGAAGCTCTACTAAACCATTCGTTTCCAACAATTCCGTTTACAGAAGGCGTTGTTCCTGTATAAATAGAAGCATGTCCGGGCGCAGTATATGTTGGCATATAATTATAATGTGCGTTATGAAAAACATAACCTTTATTCATTATTCGTTTAAAACCATTTTCTGTAAAATCATTTTGAAATCGATACAGATATTCCATACGCATTTGATCAACCACAATTCCGACTACTAATTTTGGTCGTTGTTGTGCTTGCAAATTCAATCCAAGAATAAAAATAAGAAGTAATAGTAACTTTTTCATGCTATAATAATTTGTGCAAAAATAAGGTTTTGAAAAGTATTAGATGTGAAGTAAATCTTAAGATTTCAAACAAAAAGAGTGCAAAGATGAATCAAAAATTAAACTCATTTATTTCATTTTTTACCAATTCAAATTCGGAAATTATAGCTTCAAAAATTGCCGCAACAGGTTTTATATCATGAATTAATCCTGCAATTTGACCAATTTCAAGTTCACCTTCTTCCAAATCTCCTTCAAACATGCCACGCTTTGCTCTACGTTTTCCTAATAAATTTTCTAAATCTTCTTTAGACGGACAATTAGAATACAATTCCTGCAAATCATTGTAAAATTTATTTTTTATTAATCTAACTGGAGCCAACTCTTTTAGTGTTAATTGGGTTTCTCCTTCGCCGGTTTCTAAAACCGTTTTCTTGAAATTATCATGAGCAGAACTTTCGGTTGAAGCCACAAAACGACTTCCCATTTGAACGCCATCGGCACCAAGAATCATAGCTGCAAGCATACCACGACCAGTTGCAATTCCTCCAGCTGCGATTAACGGAATTGTTATATTTTCACGAACCATTGGAATTAATGTTAGTGTTGTAGTTTCTTCTCTTCCGTTATGTCCACCAGCTTCAAAACCTTCTGCTACAACTGCATCAACACCTGCTTCTTGCGCTTTTAAAGCAAACTTAGAACTGCTTACAACATGAACAACTGTAATTCCGTTGGCTTTTAAATGTGAGGTCCAAGTTTTAGGATTTCCTGCCGATGTGAATACGATTTTTACACCTTCTTCGATAATTATTTGAATAATTTCTTCAATATTTGGATATAACATTGGTACGTTTACGCCAAAGGGTTTATCGGTAGCTTTTTTACATTTTTGAATGTGTTCTCGCAAAACATCTGGATACATGGAACCTGCACCAATCAATCCTAAACCTCCAGCATTGCTTACTGCACTTGCTAATTTGTAACCTGAATTCCAAATCATTCCTCCTTGAATAATTGGATATTTTATTTTGAATAGTTGTGTTATTTTATTCATTTATACTAAGTATGTCGCTATTAGTTTTTAATAATTTTTCCAGATTGAGTAAACAAACTGCTCTCAATTTTATAAAAATAAATTCCAGAATTTAAACTTCCTAAAGATATTGTTGAAAGAGAAGATATATTCGTTTTTTCCATCACAGCTTGTCCTAAAGTAGTATATAAAGTTAGTTTTACATTGTCAAATCCCTTTGGAAAAGAGATAGAAATATCATTATTTGTAGGATTTGGAAAAACAACAAACTTATCTTTTGCATTAGTTACCGTATTTAACAAAGCATTATTTAAAGCCAATTGAAAATCGGGAATTCCATAACCAAATTGTTCATTTGGATTGGAAAATCTATCGGAAGATTGTTTCACTAAATCTATAACTTGTTGGTTGGTAAGATTAGGAACTGCTTGCCAAAAACTAGTAATCATTCCTGCCATAATTGGACACGAAAAAGAAGTTCCGTTTGCTGTAATAATGTTACCTGCAGTATTAGAAAGAGTTGCTGCCTGACCTTTAGCCATAACATCTGGTTTAACTCTTCCGTCAAAAGATGGTCCTATAGAACTGAATGTTGCATACGTTTCATCAAATTTTACTGCGCCTACTGCAAGAACATTCGTTGCTTCTGCTGGAACACCAATATACGGATCGGCCGAATTTCCTGAATTTCCAGCGCTTGCAACCACAATCATTCCTTTACTAAAAGCAATATTTGCACCTTGTGAAGCAAAAGCTATATTTCCGGTCATTTCTGAATAAATATGACTATAATTGGGATTGTCGTAACCAAAATATCCTAATGAAGTTGAAATAACATCAACTCCTAACCTATCGGCTTCTTCTGCGGCTTCAACCCAATAACTTTCTTCAACTGGATTTTCTGATGCTACGTCTTCTGTTATAAATAAATAATAATGTGCATCTGGAGCGGTTCCAACTAATTGTCCGTCTGTAAAACCTCCCATGCAAGACAAAGTCATGGTACCATGATTATGCAAAACATACAAATCTGTATTTTGACTTACATAATTATATCCTCCAAGAATTAAATTATTGGTAAATAATCTCTGAAAAGGTTGTGCCGAATCGACACCTAAAAAACCCGAATCTAAAACTGCAATAATCTTTCCTGCACCAGTATAATTGGCTTGATGAAGTAAATGTCCGTTAAGCATTTCTATCTGATTGGCAGAATTTCCATAAGCAAAATTGGCTTGAACATTCAATTGCTTGTTTACTGGTTTTATAGTTTTTGGAACCGAATTTCTAGCATTTAAAGAATTATCAGCAAACTGTACTCTGTTTACAAATGGCAAATTTGTTAAGGCAGTGATATCCGTTATAGTACCACGAACATGGAGGCAATTTAACCATTTGGATTTGGCTTTAACCGTAATTCCAGTAGCTGCTGCAATTTGATTTCTATAAGCTTGCTCAATTGGCGCATCATTTATATTTAGTGCAATTCCTTGTGCTGTTCTTCTATCTAAAGCTCTTTGGGTAAGCATAGAAAGTGGATTATCTAAATAAGTTTGTGCATTGGGTTTATCGTTAAAGTAAACCCATGCATCTTCTTGTGAAAACGATGCATAAGTAACAAAAAACGCAATAAAAAGTAGGATTTTCTTCATAGCTTTCTTTTTTGAAAGCACTAAATTACGAAATTACTCCCGAACCAACTAATTCCTCTCCAACATTCCAAGCTACAAATTGTCCTTGCGTGATTGCCGATTGAGGTTCTTCAAATGCTACATACAATCCCGATTCAAATTGATGTAAGGTTGCTTTTTGAAGTTCTTGACGGTAACGAATTCTAGCCATTACTTGCATAGATTGTTCATTTAGAAGCTTTAAATCTTCTCTAATCCAATGAGTTTCGGAAGGAATAACTTTAATAGCTTTTTTGAATAATCCAGGATGTGTGTGACCTTGACCAGTATAAATTTGGTTGGTTTTAACATCGGTTGCAATGATAAAAAGTGCTTCTTTTGTTCCACCAACATTTAGCCCTTTTCTTTGTCCGATGGTAAAATAATGTGCACCTTGATGTTTTCCTACCACTTTTCCCATAGTAGGATTGTATTCTATTGAAGTTGCATCGTAGATTAATTCTTCTTCAAGAGAATTAAAAGTAGGTTTTACTTTATTGTAAACTTCATTTGTAGCTTCAATTTCGTATATCAAACCCTCTTTAGGTTGAAGTTGTTGTTGTAAAAATTCGGGCAAACGCACTTTACCGATAAAACA
Source organism: Flavobacteriaceae bacterium (assembly GCA_019752245.1). GTDB lineage: Bacteria > Bacteroidota > Bacteroidia > Flavobacteriales > Flavobacteriaceae > Flavobacterium. Next base: position 512 of record JAIEMH010000265.1, on the reverse strand, counting down.
AAGTCCTTGAGAATCTTTCTTTTCGGCAGTTATCAGTTCCATTTTAGCTGCAATTTCTCGCACTTGAGGCTTTGTTAATTCGCCAATTGGAAACAATGATTTTGCCAATTGCTCTTGCGACAATTGACATAAAAAATAGGACTGATCTTTATTATCATCTTTTCCAGCAAGCAATTGATAAACAGGCTTTCCGTTAACTTCAATCTCGCCTTTTCTGCAATAATGACCTGTCGCTACATAATCTGCACCAAGCGAAAGTGCAATTTTCATAAAAACATCAAACTTAATTTCGCGATTGCACAAAACATCAGGATTTGGAGTACGTCCTTTTTCATATTCGTTAAACATATAATCAACGATTTTTTCTTTGTATTGTTCGCTCAAATCAACAGTTTGAAAAGGAATCCCCAATTTTTCGGCAACAAGAAGTGCATCGTTGCTATCTTCTAGCCACGGACATTCGTTGGAGATTGTTACAGAATCATCGTGCCAATTTTTCATAAAAAGACCTA
>JAIEMH010000377.1 GCA_019752245.1 Flavobacteriaceae bacterium | reverse complement strand
AGAGATGATAAAATATAAAGATAGAAACTTCAAGATAGCATCCATCACATCGTGTTCCAATGTAACCGGAATTAGAACTCCATACCACGAAGTTGCAAAAATTATGCATCAAAATAATGGTTTGTGTTTTGTAGATTTTGCTTGTTCTGGTCCATATGTTGCTATAGATATGCATCCAGAAGATAAAGAAAGTTATTTAGACGCAATTTTCTTTTCGCCACATAAATTTCTTGGTGGTCCAGGAACTTCTGGAGTTTTAGTTTTTAATAAAAATTTATATAAAAATAATGTGCCCGATTGTCCTGGTGGCGGAACCGTTTCTTGGACAAATCCTTGGGGTGAACATAAATATATTGATAATATTGAAGATCGTGAAGATGGCGGAACACCTGGTTTTCTTCAAGTTATAAAAACAGCACTTTCAATTCAGTTGAAGGAAAAAATGGGTGTCAATAATATTTTGGCTCGTGAACATGAATTGGTTGAATATGTTTTTGAAGAATTAGGAAACATTGAAAATATTAAAATTTTAGCCAAAGAACATCAAGATAGGTTAGGAGTAATTTCATTTTATATAGATGAGTTGCATTTTAATTTAGGAGTAAAAATGCTGAATGATAAATTCGGAATTCAAACACGTGGTGGATGCAGTTGCGCTGGAACTTATGGACATTATTTACTTCACGTAGATCAAGAAACTTCTCACGATTTGGTTTGTCAAATAATATCAGGTGATTTAATTAAAAAACCAGGATGGATTAGAATGTCTATTCATCCAACTACAACTTCAGAAGAAATGAAATTTGTTTGTGATAGTATTAAGCAATTAGCAATGCATCATAAAGAATGGGAAAAAGACTATGTTTACAACGGAAAAACTAATGAATTTGTCCATAAAAATGCCATTGAATCTGAAAAAGAAATGGTAGCAAATGGGTTTTCTATTTAAAGCTAATTAGATTATAAAAAAAGCGATTTTCAGTAAAGAAAATCGCTTTTTTTATAATCTAATTCTTAAACCTATATCTTAACAGTCCATCCAAAAGTATCTTCGGCTAGTTTGTATTGAATTTTGTTTAATTTATCTTTTAATTGTAATGCAAATGAGTTTTCAATTTTTGGTAATTGATATTCGGTTCCTTGATAAGAAAAAGCTACAATTGGACTAACAACAGCAGCAGTGCCGGCACCAAAAATTTCTTTTAAAGTTCCATCTTTGGCCGCATTCACTAATTCTTCTACTAATACAGAACGAATGTCAACATTGATTCCTTCACGTTTTGCTAGTTCGATTAAACTTTTTCTTGTTACTCCATCGAGAATTCTTTCACTTGTTGGAGCAGTACATAAAGTGTCATTTATTCTAAAGAAAACATTCATTGTTCCAGCTTCTTCAAGCTTGGTATGCGTTGCATCGTCGGTCCAAATAATTTGTTGAAACCCTTTTTCGTTTGCTAATTTTGTTGGATAAAATTGCGCCGAATAGTTTCCAGCTGCTTTTGCTGCACCAATTCCACCATTTGCTGCACGACTATAATGTTCTGCAATGATAACTTTTACTTCGCCAGAATAATATGACTTAGCTGGAGATAAAATAATCATGAAACGATATTGTGTAGAAGGTTGAGCGATTACTCCAGAACCTATTGCAATCATGAATGGTCTAATGTAAAGTGTATTTCCTAAACCTTTTTTAACCCAGTTTTTTTCTAACTCTAAAATGGTTTTTAATCCATCAATAAATATAGCTTCTGGAACTTCTGGCATTGCCATTCTTACGGCTGACTTATTAAAACGCTTGAAATTTTCTTCAGGTCTAAACAACCAAACATCATCATTTTCATCTTTGTAAGCTTTCATACCTTCAAAAATGGCTTGTCCGTAGTGAAAAACTTTTGCAGAAGGATCAATTAAAAACGGTTCGTAAGGTTTGATAATTGGTTTTTGCCAAGTACCTTCTTTAAAATCACACAGCAACATGTGATCTGTGAAAACATTTCCAAAAGCAATATTTTCAAAATCAATTGTATCAATTTTAGAAGTAGTAGCTTTAACTATATCGATTTCGAGTGTGTTTTTTAAACTCATTATGGTGTAAGTTAATTAGATAAATTGTTTGTAATTAATTTAATATCAGTATATTATAAAACAATTTAAAGATATTTATAGTTGTCTTGTAATTTTTTGCTAAAATAGGTAAAATTTGAATGTTTTTTTAACTAATCTAAATTAATTCAAATTTTTTAGTATTTTTTTATTGTATTCAAAAAATAGTAACTAATTCATAAATATTTTTAAAAAAAAGTGCTTATTTACGCTAAAGTTTTTAGGAACTCATTATTTTTGCTTCAAAGTTAAATTCAATTAAAAATGAAAAAATTAAACATCTTATCTTTATTATTGGTTCTTTTTTTTAGTGTATCAGCTACTTCTCAAGTTGCTGCTAAAAAAGCAAAAAAATCAAAAACTGAAAGTACAGCAATTAGTACTAGCGATTATGCCTTATTTGGTGAAAAATTTGTAGCTAACAAAGTATTGACTAACAAGGAAATGCTTAAAAAATATAAGACATTAAAAAAAGGCGATTCTATTTCGGTTAAATTTAAATCAACTATTAAAGAAGTTTGTAAGAAAAAAGGATGTTGGATGCAAATGGATTTATCAGATAACAATCAATCGTTTGTTAAATTTAAAGATTATGGTTTTTTTGTACCATTAAATGCCGATAATTCAGAAGCAATTGTAAACGGAATAGCATTTATTGATGTTGTAACAGTTGATGAATTGAAACATTATGCTAAAGATGCTGGAAAATCACAGGCAGAAATTAATAAAATTACAAAACCAGAAATCACTTATGCCTTTAAAGCAACTGGTGTATTAATTAAAAAATAATGAAACGATTTTTTATAGTTTTTGCAGTATCAATTTTGTTTTTTTCTTGTCAAAAGAAAGAAGAGAAAAAAGTAGAAATCAAAAAAGATTCAACTTCTTGTTCTTCTAAACCTTCCAAAGGTAAAGAGTTTGAAATGTACGAAATGTCGGAAATGGCTGCTCTAATGGAGCAAATGTATGTTGAGAATGTACGATTGAAAGATCGAATTAAAAATGGAGAAGAGGTTGGCAAATTTCCTGATTATTTTCTTAAAATTTACACATCAAAATTTACGGATGAATCCGATAATGATGCTTTTTTCAAGCAAAATGCTAAGTTGTACATCAAGGCGCAACAAGTTATTTATAGTGATGAAAAAGATGTTATTAAACATTTTAATGATGGTGTTGATGCTTGCATAAAATGTCACGAGAGTAAATGCGGTGGACCAATTCCGAAGATTAAAAAATTATATATCGAAGAATAAATTTTGAAAAGAGAAATTCTAACAACGCAAGACGGTTCAACAACAATTCATTTGCCAGATTGGGATGAAAGTTATCATTCTAAACACGGTGCTATTCAAGAAGCCTATCACGTATTCATTAAAAGTGGATTTTCTTTGTTTGCTGAGCCTGATCGCAAAAGCTTGAATGAAGAAAAATCGATTTCTATTTTAGAAATAGGTTTCGGAACTGGTTTAAATGCTTTTATAACTTATTTAGAAGCTCAAAAAAACAATCAAGATATTAATTATGTTGGAGTAGAAGCATACCCAATTGCTGTTGATGAAGCTTTGCAAATGAACTATGTTTCCCAATTGGATGCAACAGATGAAAGTTTGATTTTCAATAAAATGCATGAAACTGTTTGGGAAGAAAAGCAAACACTATCATCTACTTTTTCTCTAACTAAAAGAAAGCAATTTTTTCAAGATATAGATGATGTAAATGCATTTGATTTGATTTATTTTGATGCTTTCGGATTTAGGGTTCAACCAGAATTATGGTCGTTAGAAGTTTTTCAAAAAATGTTTCAAGCAATGAAATCTGGTGGTGTTTTAGTAACTTATGCTTGTCGATCATCAATAAAAAAAGCCATGTTAGAAAGTGGTTTTACTGTAGAAAAACTTCCTGGAGCGCCAGGAAAAAGAGAAATGTTGCGAGCAATCAAAAATTAAAGTTAAATTTAAATTAGCTGTTAATAAATTTCATATTTTTGGTAAAATAAAGGTTGAAATTTTACGTTTTTACCTCAATGTTACGCCAAAAAAGTCTAACCAAATTTGTGATTTTATGTCTAGATTGATTTACGATTATACTAAGTCGGTGCTTGAAAGAGTAAGTTTTGATACGAGTCTTTTTTGCAAAGAATTAGAAAAAGCTTTAAAAACACTTTTACCTTATGAAATTGAGCAATTAAAAGAATGGTTGTTTAATTTCACAATGGAAAAGCCAGAATTAAGGCAATGTTTACTTAGTGGTAACTAATAAAACTAAAAGGAACTTAAAAGGTTCCTTTTTTTATGGAGCATGTTTATTTTGTAAGTAAAATAATATGTAAATGGTTAATTAATGTAAAATAACGTATATATTTACTTTTAAACGATAAAAATGTTAAATTTTATTTGTTGTTTAAAAATTATCAAAGTACTTTTACTAAACGTTCTTCCCAAAAATCAATCATTACTTAACCTAAACTTAAAACCTATGCCTAGAATGATTTATGATTACACTAAATCAGAATTGGAAAGTGTAAGTATTGACCCTAATCTTTTTAAAAGAAAGTTAAAAAAAGCGGTTAACAGTTTATTACCTTATGAAATTGATCAATTGCAAAATTGGCTCATGTATTTCACAATTAATAAACCAGATTTGCAACAATGTTTAACCGAAATTAAAAATGAAAAAAGTAAAAAAAGATTCGCGTAAAGCGAATTTTTTTTATTTAGTAGGTTTTGGACTTATTATTTGAACGTTTTGAAATACAATTGCGCCTTTTACTACTCCAGCTATAGTTGCACGCAAAGCATCGATAATATGAATTTTTAATTCGTTTTTTGGATAGATTAAACTTACTTCTCTTGCAGGTTTTGGTTCTGCAAACGGTCTTAGTTTTAGTTGGTCTTTTTCTTTCAAATCTAAAGTGTGCAAATAAGGAAGCAGTGTTGTTCCTAAACCTTCATCAGCAAGTTTTATTAACGTTTCAAAGCTTCCACTTTCTATTTGAAAATGATTGCTATCAGAATTCTTATTGTTTTTGCACAAATTTAAAATACTGTCTCTAAAGCAATGTCCATCTTGTAGAAGTAAAATTTCATCCAAATTCAAATCGGATATTTCAATTTCTTTTTTATTGAAACTTCCATGAGTTTCTGGAATGTAAGCTACAAACGGTTCAAAGTAAAGTACTACTTCTTTAATTTTTTCTTCGTTTAATGGTGTGGCAGCAATAGCAGCATCTAGATGACCGTTGTTTAATTTAAAAATTATATCTTCTGTGTTTAACTCTTCAATAATTAGTTTAACTTTTGGATATTTTTTTATAAAATTACTCAAGAACATTGGCAATAGTGTAGGCATAATTGTTGGAATAATTCCCAATCTAAATTCGCCTCCAATAAACCCTTTTTGTTGATCTACAATATCTTGAATTCTATCGGCTTCGTTCACAATATTTTTAGATTGACTTACTATTTTATGACCAATTTCTGTTAATTGAATTGGTTTTTTAGTTCGGTCAAATATTTGAATACCAAGTTCTTCCTCGACTTTTTGAATTTGCATGCTTAGTGTTGGCTGAGTAACAAAGCATTTTTCTGCTGCCAAAGTAAAATTTTTATGTTCGGCAACAGCCAAAACGTATTTAAGTTGTGTAATTGTCATTATATAGTAAAATTTGATGCAAATATAAAAACTATCAATTTAACTTATAGTATCAAATTACAATAATTTGTAATTTTGTGCAAACATTAATAATTATGAAAGTAAATAGACTAGGATTACCAGTAAAAGAGACAGAAATTTTGGTTGCCGAATTGAATATTTTGTTAGCAAATTTTCAAGTATATTATCAAAATTTAAGAGGTTTGCATTGGAACATTCGCGGAAAACGTTTTTTTGATTTGCATTTAAAATTTGAAGAATTATATAATGACAGCCAATTAAAAATAGATTTAATTGCCGAAAGGGTTTTAACACTTGGCGGAACACCTTTACATACATTTGATGATTACACCAAGAATAGTAAATTGCCAGTAGGAAAAAATATTCATAATGATGAAGAAGCAATTAATTTGATTCTTAATTCATTATCACATTTGTTAAAAATTGAACGTGTTATTTTATCGCAAGCTTCAGAAATAAATGACGAAGGAACAAATTCTATGATGAGCGACTTTATTTCTGAACAGGAAAAAACCATTTGGATGATGAGTGCTTGGTTAGAGCAACCGATTTAAATAATCTTTGTTAAAAAAAATATAATAGCTATTCTTTACTAAACCGAATAGCTATTTTTGTAAAATGAATTTCTGTGTAAAATTAGTATTGGTACTTTTTATCACTTTTCTTTCAACGCCAACAATTGTTACGTTAATAGAAAAGAATAGTGATGTATCTATTTTTTATACTTTTTCTGAAGAAGAGATTCACAAAGATTTAAAATTAATTAAGGCAGATTTAAGACACAATTGCGAGTTTGTTTTTACTGATTTGTCCAAAATTAACTCTTCTAAAATTATTTCTAAAAACGTGTCAAAACATGATAACGTTGCTGATGAAATATTCTCACCTCCACCAGAATTACTTTAATACTAAAACAAAAATTTCACAAAGTGTGGAATAAATTTATGTATTAATTTAATCAAGGTATGACAAAAAAAATCAATCTTTTTGCAAACCTTAAATCTGATTTTGCATCAGGTTTAGTGGTTTTTCTTGTGGCATTGCCACTGTGTCTCGGTATTGCATTAGCAAGTGGAGCACCATTATTTTCAGGTATTATTGCTGGTGTTGTTGGCGGTTTGGTAGTAGGTTATTTGAGCCAATCTCATTTAAGTGTTTCAGGACCAGCAGCAGGATTAACAGCAATTGTTTTAACAGCAATTACCGATTTGGGAGCATTCAATATTTTTCTTTTAGCTGTTTTTTTAGCAGGAATTATTCAGTTAATTCTCGGATTCATTAAAGCTGGAACTATTTCCAATTACTTTCCAAATAATGTTATCGAAGGTATGTTGGCCGGTATTGGAGTTATCATATTTCTAAAACAAATACCGCATGCAGTAGGCTATGATCCCGATTTTGAAGGCGATGAAGCTTTTTTTCAAATTGATGGACAAAACACTTTTTCTGAGATTTTTTCGGTTTTGAATCATATTACTATTGGTTCTGTTTTGATAACAGTAATTTCTTTAGCAATACTTATTGCATGGACAAAAATTGAATTTTTAAAACGTTTAAAATTGATTCCTGCAGCATTGGTTGCCGTTATTGTAAGTATTATTCTAAATGAGATTTTTATTCAATCTGGCAGTGATTTAGCTATTGCAAAAGATCACTTAGTTAGTTTGCCTGTTCCAACTTCATTTGAGGAGTTTAAAACAATAATAGTAACACCAGATTTTACATCAATTACTAATCCTAAAGTATGGATAGTAGCATTAACTATTGCTGTCGTTGCCTCAATTGAAACATTATTGTGCATAGAAGCTGCCGATAGAATGGATGCTCAAAAACGTTACACCGATACTAACGTAGAACTTAAAGCACAAGGAATTGGAAATATTATTAGTTCATTAATTGGTGGTTTGCCAATGACTTCAGTGGTTGTTAGAACTTCTGCAAATAATGCAGCCGGTGCTAAATCTAAAATGTCAGCTATAATCCATGGAATACTATTGTTGGTTAGTGTTTTAGCAATTCCATCCATTTTAAATAAAATTCCTCTAGCAACATTGGCTGCAGTTCTTTTGTTGGTTGGATATAAATTAGCAAATCCTAAAACAATCAAGCATTTTTGGGATAAAGGTAAGTATCAATTTATTCCATTTATTGCCACTTTTGTAGCTGTTGTTTTTACAGATTTATTGAAAGGAGTTGCTTTGGGAATGATTATAAGCGTTATTTTTGTATTAAAAGGAAATATGAAACGTGCCTATAATTTCAGAAAGGAAGAATACCACGATGGTGATATAATTCATATTGATTTGGCTCAAGAAGTTTCATTTTTAAATAAATCGGCTATCAAATCTACATTACTAGCAATTCCTGAAAATTCTAAAGTTATTGTAAATGCTACTGATACCGTTTATATTGCGCATGATGTTTTAGATTTAATAAGAGAATTCAAAAAAAATCGTGCTAAAGAACAAAACATCAAAGTAAAATTAATTGGATTTAAAGACGCCTACGAATTAGCAAATAGTGATGATTTTAAAAGTACAGTTACTTTTGAACATAAATACGACGTTTTAAAAAGAAAAGAAATGATTGTTGAAGTAAATAAAATAGAGTTTAAAGACTAAATAAAATAAGATGAAAACATTAAATAAAGAATTACAAGCTTCGATTACACCAAGAAAAGCATTAGAAATATTAAAAGATGGAAACAATAGATTTGTACATAATCTAAAAGCACACCGAGATTTATTAGAACAAGTCAATGATACTCGTGATGGTCAATGGCCATTTGCAACAATTTTAAGTTGTATTGATAGTAGAACTTCTGCCGAATTGATTTTTGATCAAGGTTTGGGTGATGTGTTTTCAGTACGAATTGCTGGAAATATTGTTAATACTGATATTTTAGGAAGTATGGAATTTGCTTGTAAAGTAGCTGGTTCTAAACTAATTGTGGTTCTTGGTCATACTAAATGTGGAGCGGTTAAAGGTGCATGCGATCATGTTGAAATGGGAAATCTAACCGAACTTTTGTCAAAAATTCAACCATCAGTTTATCAAGAAAAAGAAACTACTTCAGATAGAAATGCGAGTAATCCATCTTTTGTTGAAAATGTTTCTCAAATTAATGTAAAAAGAAGTGTAAAAAATATAATCGAACGCAGTTATATTCTTGAGCAAATGGTTGAAAACGGAGAAATAGGTATTGTGGGAGCGATGCACAATATTGAAACTGGTGAAGTTTCTTTTTATGAAGAAGTTTCATTCATAAAAGACGATCAAAATCCAAATTTTTCGGTTGCCGCTTTAAGACATTAATTAGGAAATGATTACTATTATAAACCACAACTTAAATTCGAGTTGTGGTTTATTATTTTATATATTTGGATTCAAATGTAATAACAACAAAAACAACAACACTAATTCAACCAATATCTTTCAAAAAAATGAGTGATTTTTATAAAAATTTATTAGAAAACAATAAAAATTGGGTAGAGTCTCAATTGAAATTAGATCCAGATTTTTTCAAAGATTTAGCCAAAGGACAAACACCACAATTATTATGGATTGGTTGTTCGGATAGTAGAGTTCCTGCTAATGAAATTGTGGGAGGAAAACCTGGTGATGTATTTGTACATAGAAACATAGCCAATATGGTAGTTCATAGTGATATGAATATGTTAAGTGTGTTGGATTATGCAGTTAATGTTTTGAAAGTGAAACATGTAATCGTTTGTGGTCATTATGGTTGTGGTGGTGTAAAAGCTGCTATGGGCAACCAATCAATCGGAATTATCGATAATTGGATTCGTCATATAAAAGACGTCTATAGATTGCACGAAGAGTATTTAAATTCTTTTGAAAATGAAGATGAGCGTTTCAATATGTTTGTCGAAATAAATGTAAAAGAACAAGTTTATGATTTAGCTAAAACTTCTATTGTGCAAGGAGCATGGCGTTCTGGGCAAGAGCTTACATTGCATGGTTGGGCGTACGGTTTAAACTCTGGTTATGTAACCGATTTAGATGTCAATATGAGTAACAATAATGAATTAGACGAGGTTTATAGACTAAAACTTTAATCATCAAGATTTTCATTAAAAGCTGAAGGCAATAATTGCGGAATAAATTTTATCAGAATAGGTAATAACAATCCGCCACCAGGAAGTAAAAAGATAGTTAATGACGGAATGCTTTTGCAAATGTCAAGTAACTGTTTTTTTACTTTTTTCTTCTCTTCGGTACTCAAATCTTTACTGGTTGATTTTGCCAACAATTGCATCAATTCTTTACTTTCTGAAATTTCTTTTATCAGTCGTTTTTTATTTCGTTTTATTAAAACTTGAACACCTGTTGTGGTTTGTTCGTAAAAATGTTTTACCGGATTGGAGTAATTAAAATATTGAATTTCTTTTTTGTGTGTAGCTATAAAATCATTTGTAGTGTTGATGCTTTCGTTTACAAAATCATCCGATATGGAACAATTTTCAGCCAATTTATGCAAAAAATAAACTTCTTCATT
>JAIEMH010000268.1 GCA_019752245.1 Flavobacteriaceae bacterium | reverse complement strand
ACCAAGTAATACTACAAAAATTATTGAAACTCGAGTAATGATAAAAAATGCTTCGGGTTGGATTTTTGCAGATTATGTTTGGAATAACGAACAAACCGAAGCCTATTTAGATTTGGCAGGAAGCAACATACCAATTTCATGGAAAGATCAAAACAACGTGGTTAAAAATGTTAACTATAGAATTCCAAATGCGGTCCAATGTAATATTTGCCATAAAAGTAAAGCAACAATTAATGGAGTTTACACAGAAACCCATATTCCGATTGGAATTAAACCTCAAAATTTAAATTCGAACTACACGTATGGTAACCAAACTAAAAACCAATTAACCAAATGGATGGAGCAAGGTTATTTAGAAAACAATTTTAGTTTACCAAGTCAGCAAAATACTGTGGTAAATTATAACGACACTTCAAAATCTCTTGAATTAAGAGCACGTTCTTATGTAGATATAAATTGTGCACATTGCCATAAAGAAAATGGTCATTGCGATTACAGACCAATGCGTTTTGCCTTTTCTGAAACTTATAATAATTTAACAAATATGGGCGTTTGTGTGGACGCACAAGATATTCAGGATTTTCCTCCAGCAATAACAAAAATTGTCTCGCCCGGAAACATTAATCGATCCATGCTCTATTATAGAATAAACACAGAAAATGAAAATTACAGAATGCCTTTGCATGGCAGAACAATTATACATGAAGAAGGCATCCAACTAATTGAAAATTGGATCAATTCTTTACAACCTTGTCCATAAATAAAATTTAATCATCAAACTAAAAAAACTCTAACCAATGAAAAAAATTACTTTACTAATTACTTTGCTTTTTCTGGGGCAAATAACAAAAGCACAAAACACTTGTGCCACAGCAGTACCAATAAATACCGCTGGCTTATATGTTGTTGGAACAATAAACGGAACCGATATTCCAGCGCCTTTATGCACTTTAAACGGAGCTATTCCTGTAGCAAATATTCCAGCGGGAGAATGGTATGCTTACACTCCAACACAAAATCATACTGTTACAATTACTACAGACATAACCCAAAATACCCCAAGAAAAGACACCCGTTTTCACGTATACACTGGTACTTGCGGAAATCTTACTTGTTTTGCAGGTGATGATGACTCTGGAAGTAATTATTCTTCTGTTAGTACATTTAACGTTGTTGCAAATACAACCTACATCATTGCTTTTGATAACAGATGGTTGTCTACAGCAAACAATATTGGATTCACTTTTCAGTTAATTGAAACTGCAGTTGTTGTGCCACCAGTTACTCCAATAACCTACACAACTCAAACATTATCTACCATAAATAGCTCTTATAATCTTTGTATTGTAGACATGAACGGAGATCATAAAGATGATATTGTTGGTGTGAGTTCAAACAATCTAAGAGTACATTATCAAGGTGCTACTCCTGGAAGTTTTACCGTTACCGATTTTCCAATTTCTGGAGCTACCAATATGCCTGGCTGGAGTTTAGCAGCTGGAGATTACAATAAAGATGGTTACAATGATATCGTTCTAGGAAGCGGAAATGGTTTATCAATTTTAAAATCAAATAGTACAGGAACAACATATACAGGCATCACTCCTGGAGAGTATATTTTTTGTCAAAGAACAAATTTTGCTGACCTTAACAATGATGGAAATTTAGATGTTTTTTCATGTCACGATATCGCACCAAATGTTTATTACTTAAACGATGGCGCTGCTAACTTAACTTATTATCAATCTACTGTAACTCCTGGAGCAATGAGTATTGGTGCCATTGGAGGAAATTATTCTACTTTATTTTCTGATTTTGATAATGATGGTGATACCGATGTTTTTATCTCAAAGTGCTCTGGTCCACCTTGTGAACTTCACAGAAATGATGGAAACGGAGTTTACACAAATATTTCTGCTTTAGCTCAAATAAATGTTACGCCTATTCAAACATGGTCATCTGCTGTTGCTGATTTTGATAATGACGGCGATATGGATGTCGTTATTACTGCAAGTTCGGGTTTGCACAAATATTTTAGAAATAATCTAGATACAACCAACACAACGGAAGAGGCATTTACAAACATTACTGCAGGTTCTGGATGGGACACAAACACTACAACAAATATTGATAATGTAGCTTATGACTTTGACAATGATGGTTTTGTAGATATAATAGGCGGCGGAAACAAAATTATGTTTAACCAAGGAAATAGCACCTTCGCTCCTATCACATATTCGGGTATCGGAGTGAGTGCCATTGGAGATTTGAACAACGATGGTTTTCTTGATTTTCAAAGCGGCACTACAATTAGATATGCTGTTCCTAATGGAAATAATTGGATAAAAGTAACACTTCAAGGAATTCAAAGCAACAGCAACGGAATTGGAGCTAGAGTTGAAATTCTTGGTGCTTGGGGAAAACAAATTAGAGATATTAGAAGTGGTGAAGGTTTTAAATACATGAATTCATTAAATGCTCATTTTGGTATCGGAACCGCAACAGCAATAACGCAAGTAATAATTAGATGGCCATCTGGAGTTGTTGATACTATCAACAATCCAACTATAAACCAATCATTAAATGTTGTTGAAGGTTCAACGCTATCAATAGGTAGTTTTACAAATTCAGAATTTAGCATCTATCCAAATCCTACTAAAAATATTTTAAACATTAAATCTACTGATGCAATCACTATGAAATTAGCTCAAGTATATGATTTAAACGGAAAATTAATTCAAAAATCAGATGTTATAAATGGTTCAATTTCTGTTGAAACACTTTCTACTGGAACTTATATCATTATGCTAAGAGACCAAAATGGAAAAGATTATGCTCAAAAATTCTTAAAACAATAAATAGAAAATTAAAGCCTAATTACTATTTTTTAAAACTTCTGATATATTTAAAAATATAGCAGAAGTTTTTTCTTTTTTTAGTATATTTCGAAAAAATATTTCAGATGAAAATCCTATCAAAATTAAGCGTCCTTTTAGTATTTATTTTTACAACTTCATCCATAACAGCACAAAAAAACATTGATCCAACTCCTGACGATGTTATTTTAGCTAAAAAAATTAGATCAACCTACGACAAAGACGATGTTGCCATTCTTGAAAGTACAGAAAATGTAACTTTTGACTTGAACAAAAACGAATCTAAAGTTATTGTAAATCATTCTCTTAATGAGCGTTTAATGAACATCAATCACAGAGCTAATATTCAAAAATATGAGTTTTATGATAGCGAATCTAAAATTGAAACTTTCAATTTGAAATTTAGAAATGATAAAAACACCAATTATTATGTAGCTGATGAATTTTACAAAGACAAAGATTTATTTTACAACGATGCACGTGTAAAATACATGGCAGTAAATTTCCCTATTCAAGGATATACCTACAACTACGAATTACAGAAAAAATATGAAGATGTAAAATATTTTACGGCATTATACTTTAACGACGAATTTCCTGTAATAAAAAAGCAAATTGTAGTAACTGTTCCTGAATGGCTTAATGTAGAACTAAAAGAATTCAATTTTGAAGGTAAAAACATTACAAAATCACAAACTAAAGATTCTAAAAACAATACCGTTTATACTTTCACTTTAAGCGACGTTCCTGCTTTGTACAAAGAAGAAGATTCCCCAGGAAGAAGTTACATTTATCCTCACCTACTTGTTATTGCAAAATCATACAAGATAAAAGGAAAAGAAGTAACACTATTTAATGCTACAGCAGATTTATATAAATGGTACAAATCATTAGTAGACTTAATGAAAGACGATACTTCTGTAATGAAGAGCAAAGTAATCGAACTTACTGCAAATGCAAAAACTGATGAAGAAAAGATAAAAAACATCTACTATTGGGTTCAAGACAACATAAGATACATTGCCTTTGAAGATGGAATTGCTGGTTTTAAACCAGACGAATCCAATCACGTTTTCGAAAATCGATATGGCGATTGTAAAGGAATGGCAAATCTTATAAAACAAATGCTAAAACTAGCTGGATTTGATGCAAGACTAACTTGGATAGGAACCAAACACATTGCTTACGATTACAAAACACCATCTTTGGCTGTTGACAATCACATGATTTGCACATTATTTTACAAAGGAAAAAAATACTTTCTTGACGGAACAGAAAAATTTAACTCTTATGGAGAATATGCCGAACGTATTCAAAACAAAGAAGTTATGATTGAAGACGGCGATAAATTTATTATTGACAAAGTTCCTATGGCAACAAACGAAAGCAATAAAGAAATTTTTAAAGCCAATTTATCCATTGAAAATGAAAAACTATTAGGCAATTGTTCTAAAAGTTATGTTGGCGAAAGTCGTGCCCAATTTCTATACATCTATAACAGTTTTAAAAGCGACAAAAAATTGGAAACACTTGAAAATTATTTATCTAAAAATGATAAAAACACACACGTATCCGACATTAAAACTTCTGATTTAAAAAATCGTGATGCCAAACTTACAATAGATTATAATGTTGATGTTGCAAATAAAGTTTCTAGTTTTGATAATGAAATGTATGTAGATTTAGAATACATGAACGAATATAAAAACTTCGAACTAAAAGACAGAAAAACAGACTACGAATTTGACTTCAAGAAAAACTATGAATCAAATGTAAACTTAGCAATTCCTGCTGGATATAAAGTTACCAAAATGCCATCGGACTTAATTGTTAAAGAAGGAAATTTTGATATTGCTATAACTTTTCAAAAAACAGACAAAGAAATTATTTATAAAAAATCATTCATTTTTAAAAATGCCGAAATTAAAGCCGCAGAAATGACCAAATGGAATGCTTTTATAAAAAATTTAGTTGCCAATTATAACCAACAAATTACTTTTTCAAAACAATAATAAAAATCCTAAATGAAAAAACTATTTCTTTACCTGTTTATAGCCATAAGCTGTTCTTCATTTGCTCAAGACAAAGCCAAAATAAAAGAATTCTTTTGGGGAAAATCCGATCAATACAAAACAGCTTCTACAATTCCTGATAAATGGAAAAACGAATCGGCAGTAATAATCTATAAATATGAATATTATGATTATCATAAATTTGGTGCAAGTGTAAACTATACTTCTGCCATTAGAAAAAGAATAAAACTTCTTGATCAAGCTGCCGTAACTGAGTTTTCGGAATTCTCTTTTAAAGATAAATTCTATTCCAACAAAGGAATGCGCTCTTTAGGAAAAGGAACCAATGTTATTGGAATTAAAATTGTAAAATCTACAGGAAAAGAAGTTGAAGTTGATGTAGAAAAAAATGCAAAAGAAGTAGATAAAGAAAAGAAAATAGCCATCGCAAATCTTGAAGTTGGCGACATTTTAGATTTTTATTACTACAGCGAAGAACCGTTTAAATCTATATATGAATTTGGATTTGAACCAGAAGAATCTCCAATTGGTGACGTGTATCCAACGATGGATATGAAACTTGAATTTGGTACTGAAAATGATTTCTTCTTAAACTTCAATACTTACAACGGCGCACCAGAATTAAAAGAAATTCCAACCAAAAATAGTGGTGAAAGAAAATATGAATTGGTAGCAAAAGATATCGAAAAAAACGAATTCCCTAGATGGTTTTTACCTTTAGCTGAGTTGCCTTGTTATAAATTTCAAGTGTTTTTTGCACGTTCAGGAAAATTTGAAAAACGTGCCGATGCCTTCTTATCTGACAAAGAAAAAGTAGTCAAGAAAACCGTTACCAAAGAAGATATCTTCAATTATTACGACGAGAAATTTCGTCCGGACGGTTCATTGTCTGTAATTAACGATTACTTAAAAGGAAAATCCTATGCAAGTGACGAAGAAAAAATTAGAGACGTTTACTATTTTACACGCCACATGTTTTTTACACAATACATAGAAGCAATGATTGTTAGCGATGCAACAAAATTTTATGCACTAAGCATGTATTCAAATCCAATTTTCTTTAGATCTGAAGAATCTTTTGTAAATTATTTCATGGAATATCTAAAGAAAAACAACATCGATTATGACATCATTGTTGGAACACCAAGATACAATGGCTCAATTGACGATTTATTAATTCAAAAAAACGTAACTGTTTTATTAAGAGTTAATACCAAAACGCCATTGTTTTTAGAATATTTCTCACCTTATACAAGTGCAGATCAATTCAATTACAATCTAGAAAATACCAAAGCCTATGCACTACAAGTTGCAAAAGGAAAGCGAGTTGTTGATGCTGTAAACGTCAACTTGCCTGCAAGCACAATGCAAGATAATGTTTCTAAAATAAATTCTGTTGCAACCATTACCGACGATTTTTCTGGACTTAACATCAAGAAAGAATCTTCCTATTTTGGACACTTAAAAGAAAGTGAACAAAGCGATAAACTATACTATTTTGATTATGTTTTTGAAGATTATAAAAAATACGAAACCAAATCGGTAATCGAATATGTAAAAAACAAAAAAGACAAAGAACGTTATGGTAAAGAAATTGACGCAATTGTAAACAAATTAAAAGACCAACAAAAAGAAGCGTTCAAAAAATCTACTGCCGATGAATATGATTTTGAAATTGACGACCACAAATTTACCATCAAAAACACAGGCCGATTTGGTAAAAAATCGCCTTTAGTATATGAAGAAGATTTTGCAGTAAAAAACAATCTAATCAAGAAAGCAGGAGAAAACTATCTAGTAGAAATAGGAAAACTAATCACCTCACAAGTAGAAATCGACAAAAAAGAAAAAGAACGTAAAAACAACATCTATATGGTGTATCCGCGTTCGTTTGAAAACGATATCACTTTAGAAATTCCTGCTGGTTACACTGTTGCAGGTTTAGACAAATTAAACAAAAAAGTTGAGAATGAAACCGGAGGATTTGTAAGCTCAGCAACAGTCACAGGCAACAAACTAAACATTAAAACTGTTAAATACTACAAAAACTACTATGAACCAAACAGCAACTGGAACAAAATGATTCAGTTTTTAGATGCTGCATACCAGTTCACACAAGAAAAAGTTTTATTAAAGAAAAATTAAAAACAAACCAAGAAACGCTCGATTCATTCGGGCGTTTTTTTTACAAATCAACTCGCTCAAAAAGATTCAGTTTATCAATGTGCAACAACGTCTTGTTGTTATCTTCACTCCTAGTAAACATTGGTAAAAACTTAGCACCGTAAACAATTTCATCAAAGGTATACGACGATCTTCGCACCACAGTGGTACTGTACATATCATCAAAAACCTTCAAGAAAACTATAATTTCACCCAAAGTATTTTTGATATCTTTCTCGTTCAATTGGAACAACGGACTCTGTTCTGTAATTGGATGTACCAAAGTCCAACTCAACGTAAGCGCATTTACACGGTCAAGTTCCAAGTCTAGCGTGTAAAATTTATTCACCATTTTTCCGTTTTCCTCAACATGAATCCCAAGCGTCATTCTAGCCTCAGCATCAGTTAAATTTGTATTTTTATAAGGCGACAAACGCAACATCAATGCAGTTCCATCTTGAAAGGGCGCAATAATAGCATTGTCAGAAAATCTTATATGCGCTCTAGGTTTACTAAATCGTCCGTAAAACAAACCTGTAGCAATCGCAAAACTCAACAACCCAAACAAAGCCTCAACAGACGCCACAGAACTTGTAAAAAAACCACTCGGACTAATATGCCCATAACCAACAGTAGTAAACGTTTGAATACTAAAAAAGTATGCCTGACCAAATTTATCAATTGCTTTTGTAGCGTTAATTCCGTTCAAATGCTCCACACCAACAAGGTAATAAACACTTGCAAAAGCCAAATTCACCAAGAAGTAAAACGCAAAAAGAATAATCAAAAACTTCCATCGCGGCAAAGTCAACATCGTATGATACCAACTTATACTATCCAAAAAACCAATGCCAGTTTTTCGCACATTGGCATTACCCGATTTCGTCACAAAACGACCACCATAACTCGATGCGTTAGTACCAAAACCAGTATTTTCATCAGCCTTTGCCTTCACATTTATTTTCTTTAGAAACGCCATTTATTATTTTATATTTAAAAGCTAATCCAGCTATTCGTTGCAAGCATTATTTAAAAAAGCACATTTTTGTAAGCCATAAAAAGAGCTTCTTGGGTCGCTTTTTTATGACAACAAAAATAGCACTTTTTTTAAATAATGGCTTTACACTACTATCTGGGCTAAAAAAGCTAGTCAATCTACAACATTTACGCAATAATCACTACATTTGATAGCTATAACAAAAATACCATGACACCAAAAAACGATTTAAAGTTTGCCGTACTCATTGATGCAGACAACGTACCGTATGCCAATGTAAAAGAAATGTTTGAAGAAATTGCAAAATACGGAACACCAACCTTTAAACGAATTTATGCCGATTGGACCAAACCAACCGTTTCTGGATGGAAAAATGTTTTGCTAGAAAACGCCATTACGCCTATTCAACAATACAGCTATTCTACCGGCAAAAATGCTAGCGATAGTGCATTAATAATTGATGCCATGGACATTCTATATACAGGTAAAGTAGACGGATTTTGTATCGTATCAAGCGATTCCGATTTTACTCGATTGGCAACACGACTTCGCGAAGCCGGAATGAAAGTTATAGGAATTGGCGAAAAGAAAACACTAACACCGTTTATTACCGCTTGCGATAAATTTATTTATATAGAAATTCTAAAGAAACACGACATAGAACTGCCTGCAGAAACCAGTAATAAAAAACCATCTAAAAACGCCAAACCAATCACAAACAATCCGATAAGTAAAATTGATCCAAAAATAATCAAATTATTTGCCGACAGTATCTCCGATTTAGAAGACGAAAACGGATGGGCATTTCTAGGGGAACTTGGTAATTTAATGCTCAAAAAGAAACCCGATTTTGACTCAAGAAACTACGGTTTTCCAAAATTATTGGCACTAATAAAAAGCATGAACAGATTCGAAATTGACGAACGAGACAGCGGAAAAAACAACATAAAACACATCTATGTTAGAAGAAAATAAAGCAAATTCTTAAAAACATATTGAAACCAAATAATTCCTACAAGTAGAAAGACTCTTTAACCTGAATTCCGTTTTTCTCCAGAATTTCAAAAAGATACATACTCTGGTTAGGATCATATTTTTCTGTACCACTTTGATACCATTTGGCAAGCACATTCAATTGAAAAGCAGTGTATCCATCAGTCTCAGGATTCAAACCCAATAAACCAGCCAAAAGAAAATCTTCCAAAACTTTTTTGGTTACAATTTTTTCTGGAATCCCATCAATAATATAACCATTTCTATTTTCATAATCCAGCCTTCCAGAAATAAATCCAGAGTTAAAAGCTTCGTTATATTTAGAATCATTAAAACGCACATTAGGATTCAAACCAACAGAATAACCTCTCAAATATTCTTGTCTATAATCAGGATTAAATATATTTTTCATGTCTTATTGATAACGTATTTTGAAAATGATAATCAAATTTAAAAACAAATAAGTAGTTCCTATTTAATAATCGTTTAAAAGAAAAAAAAATCTTTAAACCGCACCAGTAGTGACGTTAGTCGATAAAAAACACTAAAATAATACAACAATATTTTTATTACTTACTATAAATTTCACAATAAGTTTTTTAAACAACACAATAAAATCACAAAGAAAACTACTATGTAACATGAGCCATTTTTAATAGCGTACATTACAAAAAAAATGTCAATTGAAAGCAAAGTAAGACTAGTAGAAAACCTATTCGATAAGCTAGAAAATGAAATAACACAGTTCCAATCGGCAACAAGTTTACAGTGCATTTCTGGCTGTGGCAAATGCTGTACAACACCAAATATTGATGCATCACCACTAGAATTTTTGCCTTGGGCATTTCACCTTTTTTTAAACCACAAAGCAGAAGAAACGCTACAAGAATTAAACCACAAAACCACTTCGCTTTGCCATATTTACATACCTTTAAACATAATAGACAGCAATAACGGAAGTTGTGCTAACTATAAGTACCGCGGATTAATTTGTCGCCTTTTTGGCTATGCCGCAAGCAGAGATCAATATGGAAAATTGCGGTTAGCCACTTGCAAAATCATAAAAGAAAACCAACAACAAAACTATACAAACACTGTAGAAGCAATAAAAAAAGGACTTTATGTTCCAATATTCTCTGATTATTACATGAATCTTGCCCAAATAGATTTTAAGTTAGCCAAAACCTTACTACCCATAAACCAAGCTTTAAAAATGGCAATTGAAGAAGTTTTGCACT
>JAIEMH010000309.1 GCA_019752245.1 Flavobacteriaceae bacterium | reverse complement strand
CATTACCATATCGGCGCCTTCTTCAACATCCATAAGTGCTTCTTTTATGGCTTCGATGCGGTTGGCATAATCCATTTGATAGGTTTTTTTGTCTTTTGGCACTTCAACATCGGCTTCTTTTGGCGCAGAATCTAGAGCATCACGAAATGGTCCGTAAAATGCCGATGCGTATTTTGCTGAATAACTCATAATGCCCACATTTTGGAAACCTGCAGCGTCTAAACCTTGGCGTAAACGCAAAACGCGTCCGTCCATCATATCGCTTGGCGCTACGAAATCGGCTCCAGCTTGTGCGTGAGAAACGGCCATTTTTACTAAAGCGTCGTTAGTTGCATCGTTGGCGATATCACCATTTTCGATGATTCCGTCATGACCATAAATTGAGTAAGGATCGAGAGCAACATCTGGCATTACAATCATTTCTGGACAAGCAGATTTAATGGCTTTGATAGCTCTTTGCATCAATCCATCAGGATTCCAAGCTTCTTTTCCGGTGTTGTCTTTTAGAGATTCGTCGACTTTTACGTAGATGTTTACGGCACGAATTCCCAAAGCGAAAAGTTCTTTTACTTCTTCAATAGTCAAATCGATTGAACGACGGTAAATACCAACCATTGAAGGAATTTCAACTTTTACGTTTTCGCCTTCTGCAATGAACATTGGGAACATAAAATCGCTTGGACTTAATGTGGTTTCTCGAACTAAAGAACGAATGGATTCGTTAACGCGTAATCTTCTGCCTCTTTGTAATGGGAACATAATATTTTTGATTTTAGATATTAGATATTAGATGTTTTGCAATCTAAATCCAATCAATTGGTGATTCTAATACTTTAATTAATTTTTCTTCTTGACTTCCTACTTCTGGATGATGGTCGTAAACCCATTGCACATTTGGAGGTAAACTCATCAAAATACTTTCAATTCTTCCGTTGGTTTTTAGTCCGAATAATGTGCCTTTGTCGTGAACTAAATTGAATTCTACATAACGACCACGACGGATTTCTTGCCAGGTTCGTTGTGCTTCTGTATAAGGTAACTCTTTTCTTTTTTCTAAAATTGGAACGTAGGCTTGAATGAAACTGTTTCCGACTTCGGTTACGAAATTGTACCAATCTTCCATTTTCATTTCTTCGGTTTCTTTGCAATAATCGAAGAATAATCCGCCAAGTCCACGAGCTTCATTTCTGTGCGCATTCCAAAAATAAGCATCGCATTGTTTTTTATATTTTGGATAAAATTCTGGATTGTGTTTGTCACAAGCCGTTTTACAAGTTTGATGAAAATGAATTGCATCTTCTTCAAATAAATAATACGGTGTTAAATCTTGTCCACCACCAAACCACGAATTTATAATTTCACCATTTTCGTCGTACATTTCAAAATAACGCCAATTGGCATGAACCGTTGGTGCCATTGGATTTTTTGGATGAATTACCAAACTCAATCCACAAGCAAAGAAATCGGCTTCGCCAACGTTGAACATTTTTTGCATCGCTTCGGGTAATTTTCCGTGCACTGCTGAAATGTTTACGCCACCTTTTTCGATTACGTTTCCGTTTTCTATAACTCGTGTTCTGCCGCCGCCACCTTCTGGACGTTCCCAAATGTCTTCGCGGAATTTAGCTTTTCCTTCGACAGCTTCTAATCCGGCAACTATTTGGTCTTGAAGATTTTGTATGTATTGGTAGAATTTATTTTTCATGGCTTACACATAATATTTATTGACATATCCAATTACAAAAAAGATGGCAACATGAGTTAATACTCCTAATATAAATGCCAACAATGCTTTTAGATAGTTTACTAATTTATTCTCTCCGAAAAATTGTCCAATTGCCCAAATTTGATAAATAATAAAGAAGATGGTCAAATTACTAAAAAGAGTTGTTATTTTAGCTAACATAATTAATGGCAAAATGATAAGTAATCCTGTGGCTAAAACATAGGACATTACTACAATCATTTCGAAAATATTATATTTTCTTTTTCTATATAACAACATCAACCAAGGTGCAATACAGAATCCAACAATAATATTAGTGTACGCAATATGACTAATTAACCAATTATCAATAGTTTTTAAATTTACCTTGTCTTTTAACGGTTCAATATAACCAACGTTTAAGTAAGTATATTGAATATGAAAAAATGAGGTAAACAAAGTGAAAATTAACGATGCAAAAAACAAATAAACTATTGGTTTCACATATTTATTTCTGTTTTCAAATAAATAGGTACGAATTGTTTTTCCTGGTTTTATGATTAATTGCCAAGCTGTAAAATGAAATCCTTTTTCGAAATGAAAAAGATGCTCAATTTCGTGAACCATATAGTGAAAATCAATTCTTTTTATGTTCTTTGGTTGTCCACATTTTGAACAAAAGTCATCTACAACTTGATGGTTACAGTTTATGCAATTTGTCATTTTATTTAAAATCTGATTTCAATAATCCGTAATAATTAATATCTTCTAAAACTCCTTCGTGATTTTTAAATTCTTCTCGCAAAGTTCCTTCTAAGACAAATCTGTTTTTTAATGCAATTTGCTGACTTCCGAAATTTATTTTTGATGTACAAATAAAAATCTTGTTCATTTTTAAATCTTGGAAACAAAAATCAATTACATCAGCAATAGCTTTTGAAATAATACCTTTGCCTTCAAAATCTTTGTCAATAAAATAGAATAATTCGCATTTTGAAATGTGATAATCTATTTTTTTAATGCCAATATATCCAATTAAACAATTGGTTTCTAAATTTCTAACATAGAAATAGCAACCTGTTTTTTCTATTTCTATTTGGCTATTTTTTGTAATGAATTCTTCTGTTGATTTTAAATCAATACAATTAGAAACTGTTACAGGAAATGTTTTTATAATACGATTTCTGTTGTTTTCAATTAAATCGAAAAATTCTTTGAAATGAATATTTTCTATTTTGTCGAGTTTCCAATTGCTGAATTCCATTTAGTTAAGAATTATACTCCTTAACCGCTTCAATAAAAGCCTTCGCGTGATCTACAGGAATATTTGGTAAAATTCCGTGACCAAGATTTACTATGTAATTGTCTTTTCCGAATTCGTCTATCATTTCGTGAACCATTTTTTTGATGGTTGGTATTGGCGATAATAATCTTGATGGATCAAAATTTCCTTGTAATGTGATTTTTCCGCCTGTTAAATAACGAGCATTTCTTGCCGAACATGTCCAATCAACTCCAAGTGCTGATGCTTTAGATTGTGCCATTTCATTTAATGCAAACCAACATCCTTTCCCGAAAACTATTACTTTAGTGTCTTCGGCTAAAGCTTCCACAATTTGATTGATGTATTTCCAAGAGAATTCTTGATAATCAACTGGCGATAACATTCCGCCCCAAGAATCGAAAATTTGAACGGCGTTGCAACCTGCTTTTACTTTTTCTTTTAAATATAGAATAGTTGTATCTGTGATTTTTTGTAATAATGTATGCGCCGCAACTGGATTTGAAAAACAAAAACCTTTCGCTGTATCAAAACTTTTTGATCCTTTTCCTTCTACACAATAGCAGAAAATTGTCCAAGGCGAACCTGCAAAACCAATAAGTGGCACCTCATCGTTCAACATTTCTTTGGTCAATTTGATTGCGTCAAAAACATACCCTAGGGTTTCATGAACATCTGGTACAATTACTTGATTTACTTGTTCCATTGTACGAATCGGATTCGGAATAATTGGTCCCAAATTGTCTTTCAACTCTACGTGAATTCCCATTGCTCTTGGAACTACCAAAATATCTGAAAATAAAATTGCAGCATCTGGTTTTACAATTCTAATAGGTTGAACTGTAATTTCTGCTGCTAATTCTGGCGTTTCGCAACGTGTGAAGAAATCGTATTTGTCACGTAATGCTCTAAATTCTGGTAAATATCTTCCTGCTTGACGCATCATCCAAACTGGTGGACGTTCTACGGTTTCGTTATTTAATGCTCTTAAAAATAGGTCGTTTTTGATCATTTTTTATATTTTTTTGCCACTAAGGCGCCAAGGCACAAAGTTTAATTATTATAATATTCTATTACTTCAGTAATTACATTTTCAACCGATGGTTTATCTGCAATTACTATTGTTTTTACTTTTTTATTTTCTAAAGCTTCCGCTGTGGTTTCGCCAATGCAGAAACATGTTTCGTCTTTTATGGTATTCATATTAAAATAACTTTCAACTGCTGATGGACTGAAAAATAGAATTCCCTCTAGTTTTTTTGTTATTTTTTTGGATGTTATTTTGGTTTCGTACACTTCTATTTCGTTGAACGTGATTCCGTTTTCTTTTAGGGTATTTGGTAAAACATCACGACGTAAATTTCCGCTGAAAAAAGTGAAGGTTTCTTTTCCATAAATCAATGAAATTATTTCTGCCAAATCTGCTGCATAACCTGTATAAGCAATAATATTAAATCCGTTTTCGGTTAATAAATCTTTGGTTTTCATTCCGATAGAAAAAACTTCTTTACTTTTTAAATCTTCACATTTTGGATGTTGTAAAATACTCTGAACGGCATTTTGGCTTGTAAAAATTAGATTTGTGTTGATTTTAGATAATTCGAAATTCTTGATATTGGTTTCGATAAAATCTTCTTCAATAACTGTAAAGTTGGCGTCTAATAACTCTTGCTTTTGATTTGGTAAAAGCTTTTTGGTGGATAATATGTTGATTTGTTTTGTCATTATTTTTGGAACACAGATTTAAGAAATCAGAGAAATTTATTTTTTTAGAGTCTTTTTAATTTCAGTCATCAATTCGCTTCCGCCATTATTCAAAATTTCTTGAGCTGTATTAAAACCTAGTTTTTTCCATTCGGAAATGTCTACGTTTTTATCAATTTCTAATTTTTGTTTTCCATCAATGGACAATAAAACTCCTTTGAAATTTATGGTGTCTTCCTTTTCGTTATAGGTTGCAATTGCTCCGATTGGCGCAGTACATCCGCCTTCGAGCGTTTTTAGAAATTGTCTTTCTATGTAAGTGCAAATTTCGGTTTCGATGTGATTTAATTGTGAAAGTGCGTCTAAAATATATTCGTCTTCTGCCATTGCAACAACTAACATTGCGCCTTGTGCTGGTGCTGGAATCATCCAATCTAAATTGATGTAATTCTCTGGTTTTAGGTTGATTCGCTCTAAACCTGCAGCTGCAAAAACGGCTCCACTCCAATCGTTATCCTGCAATTTTTGCATTCTTGTATTTACGTTTCCACGTAAATCGACTACTTTATGGTTTGGATATTTGTTCCACCACATGGCTTGGCGACGCAAACTTCCTGTAGCGATAGTTCCACTAGATTCTAAAAAATCTAAGTTGCCTTTGTGAACTAAAATATCTAAAGTATTAGCTCTTTCCAAAACGGCAGCTTGCACAATACCAATAGGTAAAGCAGTTGGCACGTCTTTCATCGAATGAACTGCAATGTCAACTTGACCATTAATCATTGCAATGTCTAATGTTTTTGTGAAAATTCCGGTGATTCCTAATTCGTAAAGCGGCTTATCAAGTAGGATATCACCTTGCGATTTTACGGCTATAATTTCGGTTTTGTAACCTAAATCGTTTAATTGTTTTTGAACCGTGTGTGCTTGCCAAAGTGCTAATTCACTATCACGAGTTCCTATACGTATTGTTTTTTCCATTTCTTTTATTTCGAAGAAAATCGAATTTTAACTGAAAAAAGATTTCTCTTGTTCTAGTTGAAATACTTTTTCAATCCATTCAATACCTTCATCCATCGATTCACCATCTTTTAAATGGTTTACAAAGTGGTTGGTAATTTTTTGAATGATTCTGTTGCTTATTAATTCGGCTTGTTGTTCGTCAAAATTAGATAATTTTTTGCGTTGAAAATTCAATTCGCCGTCTTTTATAGAGTTTAATTTTTCTTTTAATGCTTGAATTGTTGGTGCAAATTTTCTGTTTTTTGTCCAAGCTATGAATTCTTCTTTGATTTCTTCAATGATTACTTCGGCTGCTGGAATATGCAATTTACGATTTTCTAAAGTTTCATCTGTAATTTGAGACAAATGATCAAGATGAATCAAAGTTACACCTTCAACCTCTTTTACATTTTCATGGACATTTTTCGGAATGGATAAATCTAAAATCAACAAAGGTTTTTTCAGATTTAAAATCGCCTTATCAATAGTAGGATTTTGTGCGCCAGTTGCAACAACTACAACATCGGCTTTTTGAAGTTCTAGTTGTAAATCGGCATAATCTTTAACAATTAAATCCAATTTTTGAGCTAATTTCTCAGCTTTATCTTTAGTACGATTTATTAAAGTAATATGATCGTGTTTGGTATGTTTTACAAGATTTTCGCAAGTATTTCTACCAATTTTTCCTGTTCCGAAAAGTAAAATGTTTTTGTTAGAAATATCAGCTACATTTTTGATAATGTATTGAACTGATGCAAATGAAACTGAAGTTGCTCCAGAAGAAATATCAGTATCTGTTTTAATTTTTTTGCTCGCTTGAATAACCGAATTCACTAATCTTTCAAGAAAAGAATTTACCATTCCGTTAGATTTACTTTCGTTGAAAGCAATTTTTAACTGACTGATAATTTCAAAATCACCAAGAATTTGACTGTCTAAACCAGTTCCAACACGAAACATGTGATTGATTGCTTCTTGATTTTTGTAGATATAGGCAACTTCTTGAAATTCTTCAACGCTACCATTACTATTTTCACAAAGTAATTTTATTAATTGATATGGATGTTGAGCAAAACCATAAATCTCAGTTCTGTTACAAGTTGAAGTCACTAGCAATGCTTCGATTCCTTCGGCTTCGGCTTGTATTAACAAAGTTGACTTTGCTTGATTGTCTAAACTAAACTTACCTCTTATAGCGGCGTCTGCTTTTTTGTAACTTAAACCTAATGCGTAAAAAGAAGTGTGTTTCGACATATTAAAATTTTCCATATTCTACTTTTCTAAAAAGTTCAACAAAATTATTACTATCCATTTCATAAAAACAACGCTAGAAGAACTTTTTGTGTCGCTCTGAGAATTTTTAAACCAAATTCGACTTTTTAGCGTTATTTATTATAAATTTGTACTGAAATCAAGTCGTAACAACTTTCTTATGTAGATTAATTCTAAATAAGAATTTGACTAGGTTTCACAATCATATACGAAAAAATATCGCTATGGGTTCTCAAGAAGTAATAACAATTGAAAATGATTTTACCCTAATTCGTTTTCAAAATGATGGAAGCGAAAATTTTCATGTTAAAAAGCATGTAAATCAAGGACTTATTCAATTTCATTTTGGCATCAAAGGAAAAGCAAAATTTGTCTTTAATGAGGGAAATTATGCCTTGGAATTGAAAGATGAGAAGTCATTATTGTTTTACAATCCGCAAAAAGAGCTTCCTTTAAATTTGGAATTGGCTCCAAATTCTTGGGTAATTTCTGTAATTATTTCCATTCAAAAATTTCACGGATTGTTTTCTAATGATTCTGAGCACATTCCGTTTTTAAGTGATGAAAATAAGGATAAAAAATACTACAAAGAAGGCGATATTAGTCCGTCAATGGCAATTGTATTGAGTCAATTGTTTCATTATAACTTAAATCCGTCTATAAAAAATCTCTATTATAAAGGTAAAGGATACGAATTATTGAGTTTGTATTTCAACCGTTCGGAAGATCCAAATGCTGAGCAATGTCCGTTTTTAATTGACGAAGATAATGTCTTGAAAATTAAAAAAGCCAAAGAAATTATCATTTCAAATATGGCAGAACCGCCAGGATTAGAAGAACTTTCAGAGCAAGTTGGACTGAGTTTGAAAAAACTAAAAATGGGTTTCAAGCAAATTTATGGTGATACGGTTTACGGATTTCTTTTTGATTATAAAATGGATTATGCAAGACAATTATTAGATTCTGGTTCGTATAATGTAAACGAAGTTGGGCTAAAAATAGGTTACAGCACAGGAAGTCATTTTATTGCAGCGTTCAAGAAAAAATTTGCAACTACGCCAAAAAAATATTTGATGTCGATAAATCCGAATACATAATGAGGAAATTCATTATTTTATTACTGTCCGTTGTATGTTTCACTTCTTGTAAAAAAGAACCGTTTTTTTCAAATTTTGACACTATTGAACATTATCAACTTGCCGTTAAAGATAATGTGGTTGAAAGAATTTTAATTGAAAATAAAGATTCGGTTTTAGTAAAAACTATTACAGGTACACTTCCCGAAAAATTAAAAGACAATGTCTTCTTTTCAGAGATAAATTCAGATAATTTTGTAAAAAATCAATTTACATCTGATGATTTAAATAAATTTATAAAACTTTTTAATTCTGATGTTTTTTTAGATTATGATGCGGCAGCATGCGCTCCAACTTACAGAGACTTCTTAATTTTAAAGAAAGGAAAAGCAGTTGTGGGAATTGTAAAAATTTGTGTTCATTGTGAAATGCATTGCATAATTGGAATAGATAAAAATAAAAAAACCATCGGCTTTTGCGGTAGTCTTGAATATTCTGAACTAAAAAAACTATTAAAAAAATATCAAAGCAAATAAATTTCGTATATCAAACAATCGATAAAAAAAACATAAACATAAATGTAAAAAGTAAGAATCATTTACTTTTACAAAAAATTAAATTTTACTATGAAAGGTGTATTACTTGTAAACTTAGGTTCTCCAGAAAGTCCAACTGCCAAAGACGTTAAGCCGTATTTAGACGAATTTTTAATGGATAAATACGTAATTGACGTTCCGTTTTTATTGCGTGCATTATTAGTTCGTGGAATTATTTTACAAACGCGACCAAAAAAATCGGCAGAAGCTTATGCTCGAATTTGGACTGACGAAGGTTCGCCTTTAATTGTGCTTTCTAAAAAAATGCATGAAAAAGTTCAGAAATTAGTTGATATTCCTGTTGCTTTAGCCATGCGTTACGGAACAATGACCATTCAAAAAGGATTGCAAGAATTGAAAGACAAAGGCGTAACCGAAGTAATGTTGATGCCTTTATATCCGCAACATGCAATGGCTTCGACAACAACAATTGTGGTTTTGGCAGAAGAATTGCGTCAGAAGTTTTTTCCAGAAATGACTTTTACCAATGTTCCAGCATTTTACAATAAACCCGATTATATTCAGGCATTAGCCAACTCGATGAAAAAACATTTGGAAGGATTTGATTACGACCATTTGTTGTTTTCGTATCACGGAATTCCGAAACGTCATATTCGTAAAACCGATGTTACAAAATCGCATTGTAAAATGGACAGAACGTGTTGCAATACGCCATCGCCAGCACACGAATTTTGCTACAGTCATCAATGTTATGAAACTACAAAACAAGTAGTAAAATTATTAGGAATTCCAGAAGGAAAATACAGTCAAACCTTCCAATCTAGATTAGCAGGTGACAAATGGTTAACGCCTTACACTGACGTAGAAATCAACAAAATGCCAGAACAAGGAATTAAGAAATTGGCCGTTGTAACTCCAGCATTCGTTTCCGATTGTTTAGAAACTTTGGAAGAAATTGCCATGGAAGCCAACGAACAATTTTTACATCATGGTGGCGAAGAATTTATGGCGGTTCCATGTATGAATGATGACGATGAATGGTGTGGCGTTGTTGCGAATTGGATTGAAGATTTTAAACGAAGTAAATAGTGATTAGTAAATAGCTTTTGATATGTATGAGTACTTAAAATCACTACATCTAATATTTGTAATCACTTGGTTTGCAGGTTTATTTTACATTGTTAGGTTATTTGTGTATCAAATTGAAGCAAACGAAAAGTCTTCACCCGAACGAGAAATTTTACTAAAGCAATACAAAATAATGACGTATCGTTTGTGGTACATTATTTCGTGGCCAAGTGCAGTATTGGCAGTACTTTTTGCACTTTCATTATTGCATTTAAATCCTGCTTTTTTAGAAATGAGTTGGATGCAAGTAAAACTTGGATTTGTAGTTTTATTAATTGCTTATCACATAAAATGTCACTTGATTTTCAAAGAATTACAAAATGATGTTTTCAAGTATTCGTCTAATTTTATGCGATTATGGAATGAAGGTGCCACAATTATTTTATTTGCTGTAGTTTTTTTAGTAATTTTAAAAAATGCTTTCAATTGGATTTATGGTGTAATCGGAATCTTCTTGTTTTCGATTATAATCATGTTGGGATTCAAATTTTATAAAAGACTTCGAGAAAAGAAATAGTGTTCAGTATTCAGTGCTCAGTTGTAGAAAATTAAACTATGAAATATCAAGATTTGTTAGCTTATCAGAAAGGATTTTCATTAGCAATGAAAATATTTCATTTAAGTATATCTTTTCCTAATGAAGAAAAATACTCATTAACT
>JAIEMH010000197.1 GCA_019752245.1 Flavobacteriaceae bacterium | reverse complement strand
TAGTGGCGAAGATTGGATGCCAAACAGGCATTACGATGTTTCTGGTGCACCTATTGGCACATACAATACACAACCAATAACAAGAACTGCTAATTTACAATTCACACCCAGAAAGCAAGGAAGTTTTGCTAAAATTGAAAGATTAGGAACTGCTACAACAAACTATTATTGGAAAGTAACCAACACAGATGGATCTACTAATTGGTACGGTGGTAAAAATGCAGTTGATCCTAATGCAGTCATCAGGAACGCTAACAACAATATTGTACATTGGGCATTATACATGACACAAGATATTTTTGGTAATTGTATAAAATATGAATATGACAATACTATAATTCCAACGCAATCTGGTCAAAATGCAAACTTAAACGGTGGTGTTATTTTCCATATAAAGAACATTAAATATACAGGTTTAAATGATGCGAATTATAAATATGAGGTGATTTTCAATTCAGACAATATTATTCGTCAAGATGTTAGCATCAATGCTCGTTTAGGAGTTAAGCAAATTGAACCTTATTTTTTAAATAACATTGTAGTCAAAAAAATTGATGCTGGCCAACCAATTAGAAAGTATAGATTAAATCTTAATTATGGTAAATTTAATAAGGGACAACTAAAATCAGTTTCTGAATTAGATAAAGATGATAACGTTTTTTATACACATACTTTTGAATATTACGACGACGTAAGTCTAGGAAATCAAGATGCCTATTTCACAGATGGTGTTATAGAAACGATATGTAATGACACACCTGTACCTTGTTTAGATAGTGACGGTGATGGTGTTTGTAATGATAATGACCCTTGTCCAAATATAGCTGGTCCTGAAAGTAATAATGGATGTCCCGAAGGAACCAATACCCACTGTTTTGTAGTTCAGTTTCCTGTCGGAAATATTTTTAACGAATGCTTAGCAGGTGGTGTCAAGGTAACAATTAATGGTGTGAATTTACCTGGCCAACCATTTTATTCCCTTAACGCTATTATTTCAGCTATACAAATTTATCATCCAATAGCTTCTTATAATACCTCTAGTAATGAATTAACAATTTCAAATACTAACCAAAACTATACAACTTTAGACATAAACTCTATCAATTATAGTTGTGGATGGAAACAAATTTTTTCAAATTGTACAACAACAGTACCAAGGTCTAATAATAAAAATTATCGTGCTTATTTTTCAAATCTTGTTCAAAATAATTCAATCGTTTTAAATGATGGAATTCCACCTAATACGCCATGTCCATTGTTATTTACAAATACAGAGTTTTTAATTCCAGGATACATACCATCATTTGATAGTTCTGCATCTCTATTGGGAAGTAGCAAATCCGAAGCAATAAGCACTGGTTTTTATATAGGTGCAGGAATTGGAAAAAGCAGGGTTACTAAAATGACAACTTTTGGAGTTCAATGGAATTGGGGTAATGATAAAAGTATTGCAATGAATACTTTGATTGACATAAATGGAGATGGTTTAGATGACATTGTTAGTAAAGAAGTAACAGGACTTTATTATAAAAAACATATAGTAAACAGGACTTATAATACCACAACAAACGAACCTATCATTACACACTCATTTGAAGCAAAAAGACCAATTACAGGCATTGATAATTTTTATCGCGCTTTTGGAAGAAATA
Source organism: Flavobacteriaceae bacterium (assembly GCA_019752245.1). Classification (GTDB taxonomy): domain Bacteria; phylum Bacteroidota; class Bacteroidia; order Flavobacteriales; family Flavobacteriaceae; genus Flavobacterium. The sequence goes on along the minus strand of JAIEMH010000197.1, from coordinate 8,794 downwards.
GAAGCGCGAACTTTCAAATTACTTTTGGTTTAAGAAGGCTTAATGGTTTTATAGGTTGGGATAAATCAAAATCCAACTCCGAAACCGATATGTACTTTACTGATGGTAATGGTGATGGTTTAATGGATATTGTTCGTGATGGTGTTGTCTATTTTAACAGATTAGATGCTAATGGTAATCCAAAATTTATTCCCGACAGTAAAGGAACAGAAAATTTAGTTATTACTGCAGAGCCAAAAACAGTTGAAGTGCCAGATGAGTACAATGAAGATGATATTACCTTACCTGCATTTGATGTTGTAAAAGTATGGGAAGCTCCAGCAAATGGAACTATTAAAATTGATAATGCAATTGAGCTAACGGATAGTAGTAAAGAAGCCGTAGTTACTGTGGAGGTTAAAAAAAGTAGTCTTCCAAAGTGCTATAGTATAAGTTTTCCTGTTCCTTACACTACAATAAAAAAGTTTACTTTTGGAGGCAGCTATTCTTATGACAGGATTTCTCCAGTAAATATTTCACTATTTCTAAAAAAGTTAGTAGTGAATGGAATTGACTATAGTACACCTTCAAAATTATATATCACAAATGGTGATATAAACGGTTATCGAAATGATTGTCTAAATTACAATCAATTATCAGTACCATTCTGGTTTGTTAATAATCCAAATCCAAATAAATCTCCTGATTTTTTAAGTAGATGTAATTCTTTTTTTAATTCAATTGAAAACGATTTTGCAAATTCTTCCTTTAATATTATAAACTACACTGCTAATCAAAATGGGTGCAGTGGGTGCTGTTATGGTGACATTGTCGATACTTCACTTCTACAATTTGAATTATTATCTCAAAGTGTAAATACATTAGTTTATAATTCTGATTGGACGCATAACGATTTACCTTTAAATGGTACATATTGTCCAGGACCACATAATTCAAATGGTATAACAGAATGGTTTTGGAATGTTCCAAGTACAATTATTTCTAATAATGGTATAAACACTTCCATATATGTAAATGGAAATAGTATTTCAAATTCTTCATATACACTTGCTAATTCAACTGATTTTTTAACTTTTAAAAGCGATTTTGAAAATCAGTATCCAAGTTCAGTTGTTACTTTAAACAACCAAACAAATATTATAACTATAACAATTAATAACACTACTGATAATTTTAATACTTTAACTCTTACTCCAACAAATGGGAGTAATTCAAACATTTATAATTTTTCTCAATTTCAATGTGGTCAAAACTTCTCTAAACATGACCAAGAATCATTAGTTAATATGAAAAACGATTGGGATTTATTTAGGTATACAAAAGAAGAATTAAAAATTATTCAGAAGAAGAATCTTTCTGAAAAAGAATGGATATATAATCAGAAAATTTTACTAAATTATAATGGTCAAGTTGAGGAAAAAGATATTGATGATTTAACTGATGAAGTTAAAATATCAATTATAAAAGTAAGAGAACAAGCTCAAAAAGAAGCCCAAGAATGGCTTATGGAATACTATAAAAAGCAAAACGAAGTAGAAAACCAATCAAAAAAAATAACACTTTCAAGAACGATAAACCAAAATGCCTGCAATGAAACACCTAATGAATTATGTCTATTGTATGGTGCCCAACTTAGTTCAAGTAATGTTAATATAACTAACACACTAACTTCTAATTGTGAGAATCAACCATTAACAGTAAAAAAAGGAGACCGGATTTACTTTAGAGTACATTCAGTGGACAATGGAAATCCTCCTGTTAATTGGGATCCAAAAGTTGAGTATACAGATTCTGGATATGCAACAATCTCTGATGCTAACGGGCATAAACCATTCTCAAGTTCTTATTCTGATGGATTTGTAGTATCAGGAAAATTACCTGTACCTTTTCCTGGCAATTCAGGAACTGCCAAAGTAACTTGGAATACTTTTAACATAACACCAACAGATAAAGTTACTTATCAAATAATTAAGAGGGTCTATGCGTCAGTTGATAGTGGAACAGATAATGAAGCAGAGCCAACACAAGTTGGTACTGATGAAATTATATATCAGAAAACTTGTAATCCAAATGTTTCAACTTCAGTTGCAACTACAACAAATGAAATACCTGGTGTAAATTTAAATTCTTATACAATAGGAAATTACGCTATTAGTAATAATCAAAATTTATCACAAACTTTTTTCTATTTTAAAGCCATTTCAACTTCTAATGTGGATTGGAAGAACAATCTGTGGATGCCAGCAATGGAATTTACAACAACCACACCTATATCACCAAATCAAGATGGTTCTAATCCAGAGGGAAATGTCACACAAGTAAATACTGTTTATCCAATTGCTGATTATGATTTATATCGTTCTTTTCCATGTGGAACTAAGTTTTTAAAAAAAGATATAACTTCAATTAACTCCGGAAATGGACTAAGTATTACGCCTCAATTGTTATCAAGTATTTTTGATGCGAACGATAATGGCAAAATTAATTTTGTTGTAAAAAGAGGAACAACTTTTATTGGTAATAGAATTTTTACAATTACAAATGGATCTGTTTCTATTAATAATAGTGCAGCAATAACGCTAGGTATGTCTGGAGATAATTTAATTGAAATAATGTTTACCTCTGATGACAGCGAAAATGATAGTGATGTTGTTTCTTTACTATCTAAACTTGCACTAACAAATAATACATTAGCAATCATTTCATTTGGATCAACAAATATTAATGTTCCTAAATCAGAAATTAATTTATATCAGAAATTAGATCCTAAATTAGGAAGCTTTTATAGACAATGGGGACAATTCATGTATAGACCAGCCAATGTTACAGGGGCATTACCTACAGGAATTGCCGGGACAAATTTAATAAAAGAGGAGGCACTTCAAGTAGCGTTAAGTCAGTCACAAGTCAGTCAACTAAATACAAGTTTAGGGGCTGTAAATGACAATATGACTCAAAGTCAATTACAAGATTTTCAGAATAACCAAAATAATCAAAATATTCTTAATTCTATTGCATTTATTTCTGCAAATCCAACTAGAAAGTTGATAAATGGTATAATAACAGATCGTTGGATCGGCTTTCATGATGAAAATTATGCTTCAGAATTTGCATACAAAGCTGAGAAAATGACACAAGCTGTTACTAACTTTGAAGACAACTACCCTAATATTGAACAAGCTGTTTTAAATACAGGTGCATATGCAATTAGCAAGTTTTCAAAAGGAAATAGTGATAATAATTTTTCATTTGGAATAAGTGGTTTTGGAGTAGGAATTAATGCTTCAGTTTCAGACAATGGTTTAAATAATTCTTTAACCGATTATGTTGACTATAATGGTGATAGATATCCTGATATTGTTTCAACAAATAATATTCAGTACACCAATAAAACAGGAGGTCTTTTTACTGCTTTAGCTGGAAATGGTAACATTAGCCAATCGTCAAGTGATAGTAGTGGTATTGGAGCCTCTGGTACTTTTGGGAAAAGTAATCAAGAAGGTGGAGATACTGATAGTAAAGGTTCGGGTTTTGATAGATTTGAAGGTTTTAAAGGGAACTCAGGAGCTGGAATTTCAGGAAATTTTACCAATGGAAGCAGTAAAACAAAAAGACTTTGGACAGATATTAATGGAGATGGACTCTCAGATGTTATTGAATTAAATACAATATTGGTTGGTGGAATACCTTCACCTGTAACCAATGTAATATTAAATTTTGGACCAACAAGCTCTAATACTGTTCAAAATAACTGGGGATCACTGCCTCTATTCGCAAGCGAATCGAGTGCCATCTCGGGTGGATTAGGAATTAATAAATGGCAAGGAAGCGTTGAAGCAGGAGTCTCACTTGCTACTAGTTGGAACAAGACAACAAATACTTTAGTTGATATAAATGGTGATGGTTTGTTAGATATGATTTATGCAAATAACGAGCTAAGTGTCAAATTAAATTTAGGTAATCAATTTGTAGACAGAGGTATTTGGTCTAACTCATACAATTTAACTAAAGAATCTTCAACCACCTCATCTTCATTAAATACTGGTGTTACTATTGCGTGGATATGGAGATTATTTGGTTTTCCTATTAAGTTTCCTGCTTTGAACTGGAATGGTACACCATTATCTACCTCTACAAATAAAACAAAAAAATCAATGACCGATTTTGATGGTGATGGTTATGTAGATTTAGTTGAAGAAATAGCACCAAACACTGTAAAAGTTTATTATTCTAGAATTCGTAGAACCGATATGTTAAAATCAGTTAACAATCCTTTAGGCGGTAAATTTACTATTGATTATAAAGTGCAACCTATTGATTATAATAATTCTCAGGCAAAATGGGCAATGAGTGATGTAATAATTGAGGATAATTATGACAAAGTAAATGATGGAACTGACATTTATAAAAAACACTTTGTATATGAAAACGGTAGATATGACAGACGAGAAAGAGAATTCTATGGCTATAAAACAGTTAAATCCGAAGATTACACAGTAGATACCTCTGGAAATACAATTCTTTACAGAACATCTGTTTCAAATTACCACAATCAAAGTTATTTTTTAAATGGTTTATTAGAAGATTCTTATGTAATAAAAGGAGGAGATATAACTAAAAAGTTTAGTAGAACTAAAAATTTCTACAGTATTTATAAATTAAACAATACTAACGATGAAATAGACTTGTCACTCGCCCAGCCATTAACCTACGATGTTGGTGGTGCAGAAGGAAGACGTTCGGCAGCAGTTTTACTAACAAAAACTGTTAATGAACTATTTGAATTAGCTCCTACTCCACTATTAACAACAGAAGTAAACTTAAAGTACGACACCAAAGGTAGAGTTGTTCAATATTTTAATAAAGGAAACATAAATGATCCTAATGATGATTATACTTCCACTATTTCCTACCACAATTCATTAAATGCTTTAAACATTATTAATATTCCGAAATCTATACAAGTGAATACTACTTCTGGTGTCTTACTGAGAGAACGTAAAACAGATGTAGATTCGACCAATGGAAATATTACAAGCATATTTGCCAATAACAGTAATAATTGGATTGAAACAAATATGGAATACTATCCTGATGGTAATTTAAAAAGAATTATCTATCCTGAAAATACTGCAAATCAACGTATGTTTTATGATTACACCTATGATTCTGATTATGGTAAGTACATTATTGGCATAAAGGATGCTTTTGGTTACATATCATCTGCAACTTACAACTCCGATTTTGATAAGATTGAAGAAACAATCGACTTAACTGGAAATAAAATGCAATATAGTTATGATTCATATGGTAGAAATACAATTATTCTTGCACCAAAAGAAATTGAAGCCGGAGTAAGTCACACAATTAAGTTTGAATATTATCCTTTTCATTATTTGTTACCGTCAGGAAGTGTTAATTCAAATGAGTTTGTTCCTGTTGCAGTTACAAGTCATTTTGATCAACAACATCCTAATGATGATATTGAAACCTATACCTTTATTGATGGATTAGGAAGACCAATTCAAGTTAAAAAAGACGTATACATAAATACTGGAACTGCTTCTAATCCAAATTTTGTCGAAGCATTGTCTGTATCCGGGAAAACTTTTTATGATGATTTAGGAAGAGCGACAGAACAATACCATCCGTGGTGGGAAGCAAAAGACAACAATACAAAATTTGCTTTAAATGAATATAATTCAACATTTAAATCAACATCTGAATTTGACGAATTAGACAGACCTATAAAATCAACGGATCCAGAAGGAAATGTAAGCACTATGCAATATACATTAGCTCCTGATGTGAATAATGTTATGGCTATTAAAACAAAATCAGATGTTGACCAAAACGGTATACAAAATATTGTAACCGAAACTTATAAAGACGTTGCAGGTAGAGTTATTTCTACTAAAAATGTTGGTGGAAACAATGGAAGTATTTGGACAAAATTTAAGTATAACGAAATTGGAGAATTACTTTCTTATACAGATACAGAAAACATTACAACAACATACAAATATGATATGTTAGGTAGAAAAACATTGGTAGACCATCCTGATAATGGAAAAACTACTTTTAAATATGATAATGTAAATTTAATTTCTTTACAAACAGCCAATTTACAAAATAACGGAACCCAAATAAACTACAAATATTTTATCAACAGGTTGACAGATATAATATATCCTACAACTCCTGGAGGAAATCCTAATATTGCAAATGTTGAATATAAATATGGTGATAACGGTAATCAAACCGGCAGATTGATTTGGCAAAGAGATGCTACAGGAACACAGGATTTTGAATATGGTAATATGGGCGAAATGATTTCTAATATTAGAACGGTTGTTGGCCCTAATATTCCTACTAGAATATTTAAAACTCTATTCGACTACGACAGTTGGAATCGCTTACAAACCATGCAATATCCTGATGGTGAAAAAGTAGCATACAAGTATGATTTAGGAGGCAATTTAAATGAAGTAATAGGTGATTATAATGGAACTTCATACAGCTATATCAAACGAATCGATTATGACTATTACGAGCAAAGAACCTATTTGAAATATGGAAATAATACAGAAACCTTTTACAGTTATACACCAGCTTTAAGAAGGCTTCAAAATTTGAATGTCAAAACTTCTGATGGTAATAATTTGTTTGATAACAAATACGACTATGACAATGTAGGAAATGTTGTTGGAATAAAAAATTCAGCAGGTGTGACATCTAACAATCTAGCAGGTCGATACAATCATAAGTTTGAATATGACAACCTTAATCGCCTTGCAACTGCAAATGGCTCATTTGATGGCAGCATGACGCAAATAGCTTCTGGTAACGATGCAAACAGCGATTATGTCTTGAAAATGAAATATAATGATACGCATGGCATCATTAATAAAACACAAAACCACATAAAGAACGGTAATGCTTATCTACCAAATACCTATGATAATGTTTATGAGTACTTAGCAAACACACATAAAGTTAAACAAATTAAAGACAACTCGACTGGAGATATTGAGAATTTCCAATATGATTTAAATGGAAATATTATTATCCGAGCAACTAGTACTTTGCACAGGAGTTTTTCTTGGGACGAATCCAACCGTTTAAGAGTAGTCGCCGATAACAGTGCTATGCAACATTACATTTATGATGCAAGTGGAGAAAGAGTTTTAAAAGCAAATTCAGATGTTGAAGCAGTGTATCAAAACGGGACTTTAATCAATCCTCCTGGAACAGTAAGTATAAATGGTTATACGAGCTATCCTAGTGCTTTTATTGTCATTACAGCTGATGGAGTTTACAGTAAACATTACTATGCAGGCACACAACGTATTGTTAGTAGATTAGGCGATGATGATGCAAGCATTTTTGATCTTTCACCAACGGTTCCAAAAACGGGCACTAGTGAACTGGTATTTGATGCTAAAAAATTACAACAAGCACAAAAAACAGATTTACAAAACTATGCCGATAAACTCAAAAGAGGAACAATTGTTTACAAAGAATATAAACCAATAGCATTATTAGATCAAGAAAAAGCCATTCTTGAAGATAACAAAATTGATAACGAGGATAACTACACTCTATTAGAAAAGTTAGGAGAAGAAAAAGCACCAACAGTAGTACCTATATACTATTACCATCCAGATCATTTAGGAACAAGCACAGCTTTAACTGATTTTAACGGTAATGCTTACCAATTTTTCTTAAATTTACCTTTTGGTGAAACTATGGCACAACAGTTGGGTAGTAATTATTACAACTCGCCTTATAAGTTTAACGGTAAAGAACTTGATGAAGAAACAGGCTTTTATTATTATAGCGCAAGGTATTATGACCCAAGAATAAGTATTTGGCAAAGTGTTGACCCACTAGCGGCGCACTCACCAAATTTTAACCCTTATGTATATTGCAATCAAAATCCAATAAGGTATATAGACCCGACAGGAATGAGTACCGAGGAAGGTGATCCTCCTAAAAAGAATTGGATTGGTAGAACTTGTGATACAGTTAAAAGTTGGCTATTTGGAAAACCAAAAAATAATAATGCAAAAATAGAACTGGGTAAACCCAGCTATCAAGTAATTCCTGATAACAACGCCACATCATCAGCTAGTAGTGGTGCGGTTGCTGTTGGTGCATCTATAGCTATTGGAGCAGAAAGTAGTGGCATCGCATGGACAGAAATAGCAACGAATATAAGTGCACTTGGAGTATCCATATTATCAGCTTTCGCTGTAGTTGGTTCATTTGCTTGTCTTGATAGAGATACACCGCGGAAAGAAGATAGGGAAGGACCTTTATATGCATATAGAAATATGAGAAGTGTGGGTCTTGTTCCTGAGCTAGGTTCGTCATTAAATACTTTGGGATTAAGAGAAAAAGATTATGGTAATGGGATGTCAGTTACTATTGGTTATGGAGATATAATTCCTTCTAATGTGCCTTTTGGAACAAATAGTACAACTTTATTTAGAGCAAGATTAATTGATTTATTACCATTTGGTTTATCCATAACTCCAATGCCCAAACCGGATAATCCTTTTTATGGTCAAATAACGCCTACTGGAACTAATATAACGCCTATAGAGTTTATTTCTAGAATTCAATTATCGACACCAGCATGGAAACCAATTAAATAATAAAAACATGAATAAAATTGAGATCATAGATTCTATTAAAAATAAAATAATTAAAGAATATAATATTGAAAATATTTCAAACTATTCATTAAAAGAATTTGAAATATATATTCTAGATTTATTTAGACTTATAC
>JAIEMH010000196.1 GCA_019752245.1 Flavobacteriaceae bacterium | reverse complement strand
TTTGGATGCCTTATTTGAAAAATTAAGTTCAAGCAAAAAAGAAGGCGATATGTTGCGCTTTGCTAACAAACTAGATAATTTATCTGGTTCCGAAGATAGCAGAAAGCTAGATAACGAAAAAATCTTTATCATGCGTAAAATTGATGAAGTTCAAAACGAAATTTTCCAATTAGAAAACAACATTCAATTCTTCCAAAATACTAAAAATGCTAAGAAAGAAAATTCAATTGTTACCGAAGTTAGAAAAACTATCGAAAGACATAAAGAAGATTTAGTTACTTGGAAAGACAAGTTGAAACAAATTAGAAATTTGAATAAATAATACAAAAAGCTCACTTAACGGTGGGCTTTTTTCTTATATGACAATTATCATTTTATCTATTAGTTATCCAAAGTACTTTTGGAACTTAAAATAAATGTTATGTCAGTTTCCTTAATTCAAAAATATAATGTTCCTGGACCAAGATACACTAGTTATCCAACGGTACCTTATTGGGAAGAAGAATTATTTTCTGTAGATCAATGGAAACAAACTTTTATTAAGTCATTTATAGAAAGTAATACTACTGAAGGAATAAGCCTTTATATTCATTTGCCGTTTTGCGAAAGCATGTGCACTTTTTGTGGTTGCAACAAACGAATTACAAAAAATCATGAGGTTGAAAATCCTTATATTATGGCGGTTTTAAAAGAATGGAATTTATATTGTGATTTACTTCCGGAAGAACCTATAATTAAAGAAATTCATTTGGGTGGCGGTACTCCAACTTTCTTTTCTCCAGAAAATTTAGCAACCTTAATTAACGGATTTTTTGCTAGAGCAACAAAAGCCAAAGAGCACGAATTTAGTTTTGAAGGACATCCAAATAATACTTCTAGAAGACATTTACAATCGCTTTATGATTTAGGATTTAGAAGAGTGAGTTTTGGAGTTCAAGACTATTCTGAGAAAGTACAAAAAGCCATTCATAGAATACAACCGTTTCATAATGTGGCAAAAGTTACTTTTTGGGCAAAAGAAATTGGATATACTTCTGTTGGACACGATTTAATCTTTGGATTGCCGTTTCAAACCTTGAATGATGTTCTTGATACAATTGACAAAACCAATTCGTTACAACCCGATAGATTGGCATTTTACAGCTATGCCCATGTGCCTTGGATAAAAGGCAACGGACAACGTGGCTTTAAAGGTGAAGACTTACCTAAAGATGACGAAAAACGGAAACTTTATGAAGAAGGAAAAAAGCGTTTGGCTGCCAATAATTATCACGAAATTGGAATGGATCATTTTGCTCTAGAAAGCGACAGCATGAATGAATCTTTTAAAAATGGAACTTTACATCGCAATTTTATGGGATATACCTCATCTAAAACTCAGTTAATGATTGGTTTGGGTGTTTCTTCCATAAGTGATAGTTGGTATAGTTTTGCTCAAAACGAAAAAACTATTGAAGATTATTATAATAGATTAGATAATAATGAATTACCTGTTTTTCGAGGACATATATTAACTGATGAAGATCTAATTATTCGAAAACATATTCTGAATTTGATGTGTCAATTTGAAACTTCTTGGGAAAATGACAATCATTTCTTTACTGAATTACCAGAAATCATTCATCAATTACATGAAATGGAAGTTGATGGTTTAATTAAAATTTCAAACAAATCAATATCCGTTACTGAAAAAGGAAAACCATTTGTACGTAATATTTGTATGGCGTTTGACTTAAGATTAAAACGTAAAGCTCCTGAAACGGAATTGTTTTCTATGACGGTGTAAACTTATAAATTTAAATTTGAGTCTATTAAAATGACTAAATAAATACTAAAAAACAAAAAGCACGCCTCACAGCGTGCTTTTTTTCTAAACCCAAAATAAAACTACTATTTATTCAAATAAGAATAAATTTCATCCTTAAGATGAAGTAATTTTGCTTTTAACTCGTGAGCATGTTCGTCTATTACGGTTTCCTCACCCACATTTATTTTATGTATTTCGTGATCTAGTGTGTGATACTCATCAAATAATTTTCTGAAATGAGTGTCTTCTACTTTTAATTGGTGAATTTTTTCCTGAAACTCTGGAAATTCGTTTAATAAATTGTGTTTTTCCATAAAAAATTTAGTTTTTGTTAATTATGACAATTGGCATTCGCTTGTACAAATAAAGAAAGATTGCTAGGAGAAATATAGGCAATATCTAAACCTAATCCTCTGAGGATAAAAAGTGTTCCTATAATAACTGTTACAATTGGAATCATTTTTTGCATTTTACTTCGAATAGGCTTTGAAAGAATGTTGGAGATGTAAACAACAGCACTCATCATTGGAATGGTTCCTAATCCGTAAAGCAGCATGTAAGTTACACTTAAAGTTACATTTTGCATGGCAATTGCGCCAAATAATGCTGCATAAACCAATCCACAAGGCAGAAAACCATTTAATAAACCTATGGTGAATAAAGCATCTGGTGATTTACGTTTGAATTGATTTCCTAAACTACTTTTCACATTAGAAATGACTTTATAAACTGGTTTAGAGAAATTGTATTTCATAAAAATACGTTCGGGAACAACTGCAATTGTAATCATGAAAATTCCAACCATAATTGAAATACTCTGTTGAATTCCTGCCATATAAAACCCTTTTCCTAAAATACCAAATACTAAACCAAGAGTAGCATAAGCAGATAATCTACCCATTTGATAAAGCATTATCTGCACAACTTTTTTTGCTGGATTGCTTCTATCCACAGGCAACATCATAGCAATTGGACCACACATACCAATGCAGTGCAAACTACTAATCAATCCGAATATAAAAGCTGAATATAGCATTGTTACAGTTTATATTTTGCGCTTTGTCTATTGTTGAAAATAGACTAACTCTTTGCTCAAGTATTTTTTATCTTTATAAATCCAATCTATGTTAATGTCCCAACGACCGCCAACCAAATTACTTTTAGGTATGAGCAAATGTGGACTAGAAAGTGAAATAGGAATTTCAAAATCTAGCTTTTGGTTGGACGGTCTATAAAGGGACACAATTCCTTTAATATTTTTATAATCAAAATCGCCTGGAAAATCAATACTGATTCCTTCTGCTGTCGTTTTAATAATTACTTTACTGTTTAGATCATAGGCGTTTTGCTCTCTGTCTAAATCTTGCTGAGCTACTAATTCTTTTTTGTAGTACTCTTCAACAACCAATTCGTTGTCGTATTTTGAATTGGATTGCACTTTAAATACAAAGAATAAAATAAAGCTCATAAATAGTGCAAACGCAATTACAATTCCTGTTCCCCAATTAATTTTCATATATATATATTTTAGTTAAAACTTCTTGGTCCTAAAAAATTAGTTGTTTCATTATCAATCAGTTCTTTATCGTTATAAACTTCTATTTGCAATGTTGTTTTATCTCCTTTTAAAAAGGCTTGATCGATTTCTATAAACATAGTTCCTTCTGATAAAGCTTGTTTTTTTATAGTAAAATGGTCTTTTCCAACTAATTTTATTTCGCCTTTTGGAGAAACCAATTTGAAATAAACATTATTAAAATCATGCTCGGTTTTATTGACCACTTTAAAAGTATAAACGTTACTAATTTTTTCTCCTTTGTGTTCAAATAATTGACCTGGAAGGTGTAAAATTGTAGCTTCGACATCGTTTCTAAGAAATAACATTCCGATAAAAACACCAGTAAGTATTAGCAAAACCGATGCATAACCTTTCATTCTTGTATTGAAAACAAATTTTTCTTTATTAACAATTTCAACTTCACTAGCATATCTAATTAATCCTTTGGGCAAACCAACACTTTCCATAATGTGGTCGCACTCATCTATGCATGCTGTACAATTTACACATTCTAGTTGTACACCATTTCTAATATCTATTCCTGTTGGGCAAACGTGAACACACAATTTACAATCGATACAATCACCTTTTCCAGATGCTGCTCTATCTTCTTGTTTGTTGAATTTTGCTCTTCCTATTTCTTTTTCACCACGAACATAATCGTAAGCAACATTGATGGTTTTATTGTCTAGTAAAACACCTTGCATTCTTCCATAAGGACAAGCAATTATGCATACTTGCTCTCTAAACCAGGCATAAATAAAATAGAATACATAAGTAAAAATTATTAATGCAATTAAGGTATGCGTATTTTTTGTTGGTCCTTCTTCAATAAATTTTATCAATTCGTCACTACCAATTAAATAGGCTAAAAAAACATTTGCAATCAAGAAGGAAATGATATAGAAAACAAACCATTTGGTGCATTTCTTTCTAATTTTTTCGGCATCCCAAGCTTGTTTGTCTAATCTAATTTGAGCACCTCTATCGCCTTCAATCCAAAATTCAATTCGGCGAAATACCATTTCCATAAAAATGGTTTGCGGACAAAACCACCCACAAAAAATTCTTCCGAAGGCAACTGTAAATAGTGCCAAACTAACTACTCCAATAATCATGATAATCACGAAAATATGAAAATCTTGAGGCCAAAAAGGAAATCCGAAAAGGTTAAATTTTCTATCAATAACATTAAATAGTAAAAACTGATTTCCGTTAATTTTTACAAAAGGAGCTGCAAATAAAAATAACAGTAAAAAATAACTTAACCATTTTCTTCTTTCATAAAGAATCCCTTTAGGAATTTTGGCATATATCCAAGATCTTTTTCCTTCTTTATTGATAGTACCTATGCTATCTCTAAAATTATCATCTGGTAATGTTGACATTTTTTTGCTTTTTTAAAACCTCAAGTCCCGATTTTTAAACCGAGACTTGAAAGGATTTATTTATTTGACAGCAACAACTTTTGCAGCTACTTTGGTCGTATCAGCTGGAGCAGTTTTTGCATCTGTTTTTGGAGTAGCTTCTTCTACCCATTTTTTTGCTTCTGGCTCAGTTGGTTTTGGTTCTTTCGGATTAGATCCTTGAAGAGATAGCACGTAACTGGCAACTTTTTGAATATCGGATGGTTTTATCGTTGCTTTCCAAGGTACCATTCCTTTACCGTCACGTCCGCCTTCCATAATAGTGTTGAATACATTTTTTATTCCGCCACCATTAATCCACATATCATCAGTTAGATTTGGTCCAATTTGTCCACCAGCATCTGGTCTATGACAAGCAACACAAGTACTTTGGAAAATAGCTTTACCAGCAGCAATACTTGCCGCATCAGTAAGTAGAACAACTTTTTCTTTATCCATTATATCTGGTGCAGTTTTGTTGTATTCATCAACTGCAATTTTCGCTTCTGCAACTTCTTTTTCGTACTCTTGAGTTTGATTATCAGCACCTAATATTTGATATCTTACCAAATAAATTCCTGCAAAAATTATACATCCGTAGAAAAGATACACCCACCATGGTGGCAAAACGTTATCTAACTCTCTAATTCCGTCATAGTTATGATCCAACATTACGTCGGCTTCTTGTTCTATTTCTTTAGAACGAGTTAGTTTTTTTAATAAACCTTGGTAGAATTCGCTTTCTGTGAAAGGTATTGATTGTGCTTCTTCCAGTTGTTTTTTCTGTTCTTCAGTTAACAAATGATATGTTACATTATCTACTGCGTTAACTACAATTTCTATGGCAATTAAAAGGAATAGAAACACACCAAGAAACAACAAAACCATTGGATATTTTATAAAAGCTGGTTGATCTCCTGAGTCAATAAAATATTCCATTGCGCCAAATACTAAGGCAAATATCAACGGAACTCTTACGTATGATGGAATTAATTTTTTCATATGTTTAAATTTTATTTTTTAGAGGTAACATATGGTATCGCCTTTTAATTATTGGTGTTTGTTTATAACAAACTTTTAGTAGTGGCGATTTCATATGTTTAAATCTTTAATATGATTAATCTTTTATTGGTAATTCACTTAATTCTTTAATTTTCTCTTTTTTATAGGTGAAAACCCAAACGAAAAGTCCAACAAAGAAACTGAAACATATTAATAGTGAGATAATTGGATAAACTGCCACACCATCTATTGTTTCTAAACTGTATTTTACAAATTTTAGCATGACTTATTTTTTTACTTTTATATCGGTTCCTAAACGTTGTAAGTAAGCAATTAATGCTACTATTTCTCTATCTTTCATCGGAACGAAAGTCTCACCATTTTTAGCTGCTTTTTGTTTACTTTCTTCATAAGATTTCACAAAATCAGGATCGTTGTAAAGATTTTTCTCAATAGATTCAGATTGATTTTGAATACTTTTTTGAGCATTAGCAATATCAGCATCTGAATAAGGAACACCAAGCGTTTTCATGGCTTTCATCTTAGCTTCTGTTGTAGAATAATCCATTGGTTTATTAGCAAATAACCATTTGTAAGCTGGCATAATTGATTTTTCATTTACACGTTGTGGATCCCACATGTGGTTGAAATGCCAGTTGTCATTATATTTTCCGCCTACTCTATGTAAATCTGGACCTGTTCGTTTAGAACCCCAAAGAAATGGATGATCATAAACAAATTCACCTGCTTTAGAATAATCTCCATAACGCTCTACTTCTGAACGGAACGGACGAATCATTTGAGAGTGACAACCTACACAACCCTCTCTAATATAAATATCACGTCCTTGTAATTCTAATGGAGAATAAGGTTTGACAGCTGCAATAGTTGGAATATTAGATTTAACCATTATGGTTGGAACAATTTGAATAATACCACCAATTAGAATCGCTACTGTAGCTAAAATTGTCAATTGAATTGGTCTTCTTTCTAACCATGGGTGGAATTTTTCACCTTTCAATCTTCCTGTTGTAATTTTTTCTAATGCTGGAGCTTCTGCCAATTCATCTTCAACAGCTGAACCTTGTTTTACTGTTCTAACAATATTGTAAACCAACACAATAACTCCTGTTAAATATAATGTTCCTCCAATAGCTCTCATCCAATACATTGGCATAATTTGAGTTACTGTTTCAAGGAAATTACCATATTGTAATGTTCCGTCTGGTTTGAATTGTTTCCACATTGATGCTTGAGTAAATCCAGCAACATACATTGGTAGAGCATACATTATGATTCCTAAAGTTCCAATCCAGAAATGGAAGTTGGCTAATTTTTTAGAAAATAATTGGGTTTTAGTCATTCTTGGAATCAACCAATAAGTCATTCCAAATGCCATAAATCCATTCCAAGCTAATGCACCAACGTGAACGTGAGCAATAATCCAATCGGTATAGTGAGCAATAGCATTCACATTTTTAAGCGAAAGCATTGGACCTTCAAAAGTTGCCATACCATAACCAGTAATAGCTACCACGAAGAATTTCAAAACTGGTTCTTCTCTAACTTTATCCCAAACACCACGTAGTGTTAAAAGACCGTTTATCATTCCACCCCAAGATGGAGCAATCAACATAATTGAGAAAACAACTCCTAAATTTTGTGCCCATTCTGGTAATGCTGAGTACAATAAATGGTGTGGTCCAGCCCAAATGTATAAGAAGATTAAAGACCAAAAGTGAATGATTGATAATCTATAAGAATATACAGGACGATTAGCTGCTTTTGGAACAAAATAATACATTAATCCTAAAAATGGAGTTGTTAAGAAAAAGGCAACTGCATTGTGTCCGTACCACCATTGCACTAATGCATCTTGAACTCCTGCGTAAACAGAGTATGATTTCATTGCAGAAACTGGTAACTCTAAACTATTAAAAATATGAAGCACGGCAACTGTAACAAACGTAGCGATGTAAAACCAAATAGCTACATACAAGTGACGTTCTCTTCTTTTTATAATTGTTCCAATCATGTTGATACCGAATACTACCCAGATTAAAGCAATTGCTATATCTATTGGCCATTCTAATTCGGCATATTCTTTAGAAGTTGAATATCCTAAAGGAAGAGAAATTGCAGCAGCAACAATAATTAATTGCCATCCCCAAAAGTG
The DNA here is from genome assembly GCA_019752245.1 of Flavobacteriaceae bacterium. GTDB lineage: Bacteria > Bacteroidota > Bacteroidia > Flavobacteriales > Flavobacteriaceae > Flavobacterium. Next base: position 2,574 of record JAIEMH010000196.1, on the reverse strand, counting down.
AAGATTACTTAAAAAATCGCTGAATAATCTTGCTTTAAGTAAACGTTGTAAGGAATAATAAATTCCGGCAAACATAGCGTTACCTATAAAGGCAAAAATAACTGCATTGGTGTGTAAAGGTCTCAATCGTCCAAAGCTCAACCAAGATATTCCATCGGTCATGTTTGGGAATAGAAACAAAATGGCTAAAATAAGCCCAACTAACATTCCTACTATACCAAATACTATACTGGCGTAGAGAAATTTCTTTACAATTTTGTTGTCGTAATAAAATTGTTGCATTTCCATAATTAAATTGGTTTTTGTTCTTCTTTTTTGTTTGTTACTGTTTTGGGTTTTGCTATTAATTCGTCGTCAAAAAGCATTCTGACTGACGGAGTATAATCGTCGTCATATTGTCCACTTCTAACGGCTCTGATAAAAGCATAAAGAAATGTAGCGGCAACTACTATACTGATGGAGATTAATAAATAAATGACACTCATACCTTAAATTTGTGTTAACAAAATTACTTTGACCTTACTTTATAAAATATGATATTTATCATACTTAAATTTTGAATTGAAATTATTGCATTAGTAACTTTAAAAATTACATAATTCTATTTTTTACTTGCATAAATATTACTCATTATGGTTACAAAACTTACAATAGTTATCGTGCTCAAAGGCATGATAATTGCAGCTACAATTGGCAATAAATTTCCTGTAACAGCAAAGCTTAATCCTACAACATTGTACAATAATGAAAGTGCAAAACTCATGTAAATTGTAAGCATTGCATTTTTAGAATAGTTCATGAAAAAGGCAATTTTTTGAAATTGAGAAGCATCTAAAATTCCGTCACAAGCAGGTGAAAAAACATTTACATTCTCTGAAATTGATATTCCAACATTACTTTGTGCTAAAGCTCCAGAATCATTCAATCCATCACCAACCATCATTACATTTTTTCCTTGCTTTTGAAGATTTTCTATGTAGTGTAGTTTTTGTTCTGGTTTTTGATTGAAAACTAAAGTTGCATTTGCAGGAAGCATTTTTTCTAAAATTTTGCGTTCACCGTCATTATCTCCAGAAAGAACAATCAAGTTGTAATTTTTAGACAAACGTTCAAATAATTTTTCTAAACCTTTTCGATATTGATTATTGAAAATATAACTGCCTTTGTAAACACCATTTATTTCAACATGCACTTTTGTTTTCTTGTGCGTGTTCTCGCTCATGTGCTGTAAAAATTGAGAAGAACCTAATTTTATTGTTCCGTCTTCAAAATCGGCATTAATTCCTTTACCTATTATTTCTTCAAAATGCAAAGGTTCTTTTAGATCTTGTTTCGGAATAAAATCATACAATCTTCGACTTAATGGATGATTGGAACCTCTTAAAGTGTTGCCTAATAATTTTAATTCAAAATCATTTAATGGTTCACCTTCATAAGTAATAGAAGTTTTTTCATTAGTTGTAATTGTTCCTGTTTTATCAAATACAATCGTATCTACTTTGGCCAATTGTTCAATAACCATAGCATTTTTTAGGTACAACTTTCGTCTTCCCATAATTCGCAATACATTGCCTTGTGTAAATGGAGCTGTAAGTGCTAGAGCGCACGGACAAGCTACAATTAAGATTGCTGTAAATACATTGAAAGCAGTATCAACGCTAATAAAAATCCAATATAAAAAAGATAGCACTGCCAAGGCAAGCAAGGCTGGAGTAAAGTAACGACTGATTTTATCCGTAATCGTTTTGTGTTTGATTTCTACTTTTTTCTGAAAAACATCATTACTCCACAGTTGCGTCAAGTAACTGTTTGAAACCGAAAACAGCACTTCCATTTCGATTACTTTACCTAGTTGTTTTCCGCCAGCAAAAATTTTATCACCAGATTTTTTTTCAATTGGAACCGCTTCTCCAGTAACAAAACTGTAATCTATTGAAGCTTTATTAGAAATTAAAATTCCATCAACCGGAATTAATTCTTGATTTCTAATTAGTAATCTATCACCTTTTTTAATATCATAAACTTGAACTGGAATTTCGGTTCCATCAGTTAGAATTTTCGTAATTGCAATAGGAAAATAGGATTTGTAATCACGTTCAAACGAAAGAAAACTGTAGGTTTTTTGTTGGAATAATTTCCCTAGCAACATAAAGAAAATTAATCCGCACATGCTGTCAAAAAAACCTTGTCCGTAATCAAAAATTATATCGACAGTACTTCTGATAAACATTACTATAATTCCTAAAGCAATTGGAATTTCGATATTTAACATTCCAGCTTTGATACTTTTCCAAGCCGAAACATAATAGCCGCTTGCCGAATACAAAAAAGATGGAAGCGATATAGCAAAAACCAACCATCGCAAAAATCCTCTATATTGATTAATCCAAAATTCATTTACTTCAAAATATTCTGGAAAAGAAAGCAACATAATATTTCCGAAACAGAAAAATGCTACTCCAATTTTATAAACCAAGCTTCTATCGACTACTTTTTTGCCTTCGTCAAAATTATCTAAACTGATATAAGGTTCATAACCAATAGAACAAAGAAGTTCTACAATTTGTTTAAGGT
>JAIEMH010000276.1 GCA_019752245.1 Flavobacteriaceae bacterium | reverse complement strand
GAGTCTTAGTTTTGTTGTTAATAAACTCAAGAAACTTTGCTTTAATATTCTTTTTGTACTTTTATATTTTAAACCTTTAAAATTGTATTGAAATACCATTATTTAACTGTAATCAATTTCAATGTCTTCTTTTAATGAAAACTGATGCGGAATTTGAATTGGATCAGTTTCAATAAAATTTGGGTTGTTGTATAGTTCTACTTTTTCGTCTAGGAAATCTTTTAGTTCTTGGTTAGTCATTTGACAAAAGTTTTTTAGCATAAAACCCATCTTTTAAATCGTTGGTTCTCATTTGTGGAACGATGTTGAAATACTTTTGGAAATAATCAATTTGTTGTTTGTTAACTGCTGGTAATTTTCCGTCGCCGCTTGCCCAGAAAAAATCTATGGCAGTAGGTGAGTGGTAGTTTAAATTTCCATTTTTTATTGTTTCAAAATCAGAATTGTATTTAGTATTCTTATAAGGAAATATACTATTTTCTATTGAAAAATTGCTTAGTTCCATCATAAATTTATAATTTGAAAATCGATTTAAATTTATAGGAACAAACAAAATTAGCATTGTTGGGAGCAATGATAAAATCAATAATGAATTGATTGTTTTTTTGTTTTGGACAATACAAATCAAACAAAATATAGAAAAAAACAATATAAAATTCATGAAAAACCGATATTGTGGTGATGTTGCAAAAAGCAGTAACAATTGCAAAATCATGATTCCGTAAAGCATCCAAATTCCTTTTTTATTTTGAAATTTATAGATTAAAACTGGTACAATAAGTAAGAGTAAAATACTTATTTTATTAAATAAACCATTGAGTTTAGGAAGTGACAACCATCGTAAAAATAAATCGAAAGCCGACATAGAATTGTATTGTTGTAGATCTACAAAGTATCCATAATATTTTAGTTGATCGTAGTAGAAGTTCTCAATAGAATCGGGAATGGCATAATCTGTAGAAAAGACGCCAAATAATTTTGATGGAAAAATTGGCGAACCACAAATTATCATATTTTTTGTAATGAAAAGTACCATAATTAAGGTTGCAAGAACAAAAGGTTTTACAAGATTTCTAGATAATACTTTGAAATTAAATACTAATAAAATGATTGGAATTACTACAAATGTTACTGTTGTGTTTTTAATATATATTATAAAAAGTATAAGGATTATCAATAAATTAAAAATTTCAACGGATGTTTTTTTAAAGTTTTCTAAAAAATAAAAAAAGATAATAAACGATACAACATACACAGGAATATCTGGTGATGGCGCACTTATAAATTGAAAAAGAAAAATGTTTGACAACGGAAATAATCCAATTAATAAGTAGTTTTTATTGTCGTTTTCATGGAATTCATGAAGTTTTTGAATGGCAAAAAAGTTTCCAAGAAGCAAGCAGAAACCACTTAAATCATTAAAATTCGGATACAAAAATGAGAAGTTAAAAGCACTTTGGGTAATGTGCCAACCGCTAGTTTGTCCGAGAAAAAAATGCAGGTTTACAATTCCTTTTACAAATCCGTATTCATTAATCCATTTTATAGTTTGAATGTAATAACTTTCATTATCAATTACATACGGAATAGAAGCGCATTGTGCAATGATGAAAATTGAAATTGCAATTAAAAAAAACTTCAGAACTGATTCTAATTGCTTAAAATCTGATGTAAATAATTTATAAAGTGCGACAATTTCTTTATTGAATTTAAAATAAAGTAAACCATTTACGATCAATAAAAACAAATGAAATTCAATATTTATTCGTCCAAAAATAGCCCAAATACTAGCGATAATTGTAACAGAAAATAATCCTAAAATAGAACTTAGTATGAAGTTTTTATTTTTTAAACCAATAATTTTATCAAACCCAAAACCCAAGTTGATTGTGGTGAAAAGAATGTAAATCCATGATAGAATTATTAGAATCATTTAATTTTTGGTATAGATGTTTAAGAGTTTGGAAGGTTACATTTTAAACTTTAATTTGCAACAAGAACTTTTACTTGCTTATCAATCCATCAACCATAACCAACTTTCTGTCCGCCATATTTGCCAATTCTTCATTATGGGTTACAATTACAAACGTTTGTCCAAATTCATCTCGCAATTGGAAGAACAATTTGTGTAAATTTTCGGCAGATGTTGTGTCTAAATTTCCTGATGGCTCATCGGCAAAGATTACAGCTGGTTTATTTATCAATGCTCTTGCCACTGCAACTCTTTGTTGTTCACCGCCAGAAAGTTCATTGGGTTTGTGTGATATTCTATGGGATAAACCTAGGTAATCTAACAATCGTTTCGCTTCTATTTCGGTGGCAGCTTTTTCTTTTCCTGCGATATAAGCTGGAATACAAACGTTTTCTAAAGCTGTAAATTCTGGTAGTAATTGATGAAATTGAAAGATAAAACCCAAATGTTGATTTCTAAATTTAGACAATGTTTTATCATTCATATTCAGAATTTCTTGATTGTTTATGCTTAAAGAAGTTCCGTTTTCTTGCGATGGATTGTCTAACGTTCCAAGAATTTGTAAAAGTGTTGTTTTTCCTGCTCCAGATGCACCAACAATAGATACAATTTCACCTTTTTCTATATGCAAATCAACGCCTTTAAGAACGTGTAAACTATCGTAATATTTATGAATATTTGTGGCTTTTATCATGGTTCAATTTTTCACAAAGTAACAAAGTATTTTTTTAAAAATTTCTATATAGAAATTTTTTATCGTTCAATAGATTATAAATTATAGTTAAAAAGTTATTATTGTTTAATTATTTACTACTTTTGTTAAACAAAATAAATAAAATTTTATTTAACGAACAGCTTTTGTAAAGCATAGATGTAAACAAATTTTAAAACCATTAAATGAATAATTTAAAAGACAAAGAATTTTTTGAAACAATCGGTGAAAATCACCAAATGACTTCTTCAGAATCGCCATTAAGAAAAGATGCTTTTGATAAATCGGACGAAGTAAAAATGGCCGCAATTGAAAATCATTTTTTTGATATCATGACAGAAATGGGATTGGATATGACTGATGATAGCCTTCGAGGAACACCACACAGAGTTGCCAAAATGTTTGTTAAAGAGTTATTCTCAGGATTAGATCCGAAAAACAAACCAAAATTATCAACTTTTGAAAACGGTTATCAATACAATAAAATGTTGGTTGAAGCCGATATTACTTTCAACTCTACCTGCGAGCATCATTTTCTTCCAATTTTTGGTAAAGCTCACGTGGGTTATGTATCAAGCGGTCGCGTAATAGGATTGTCAAAATTAAATAGAATCGTAGATTATTATTCGCGTCGTCCACAAGTGCAAGAACGATTGGTAATGCAAATTTTTAACGAATTGAAAACTTCTTTAAACACTGAGGATGTGATTGTGGTGATGGAAGCAAAGCACCTTTGTGTTTCTAGTCGTGGTATTAAACATGAAAATAGTTTTACATCGACAATTCAATACGGTGGAATTTTTAACGAAAAAGAGAATAGAAACGACTTTTTTAATTTGATAAAACAAGATAAGTAGTTTGGCATTAGATTTGTGTAATCATTTGAAATACTAATTTTTAAAAATGATACTACAGTCAAATGCATTAATCAATTTAAGTCACAAACAACGAAATTTATTTCTAGGAATATTTTTTGATTTGATTGGAATGTTAACTTATTTGGTTCCTTTTTTAGGAGAATTTGCCGATACAATTTGGGCTCCAGTTGGTGGAATTATCTTGTCTTATATGTACAAAGGAACTATCGGAAAAGTTGGTGGAATTATAGAATTTTTAGAGGAGATTTTGCCTTTTAGTGATTTTATCCCAACTTTTACACTCACTTGGATTTATACTTATGTAATTAAAAATCAAGAAAAATAAAATATAAAGGAACTTCAATAGTTCCTTTTTTTATTTGTCAAAAAAGTTAGCTATGAATCCTAATTTTAAACTTCTTAACATCTTTTTTTCGAATGCCCAAAAGAATTTGAATTGCCCAAATAGGAAGCCAAAGAAGACTAAAAGTAGCTGATAAACCGGAAAAATTATTATTATATATAGTAACAAGTACAGAAGCATATGATGTGTTTCTTTGGAAATTCCTAACCATTTTAAAATAGGTTTAGAAATTAGCGCTGCCGATGAACCAGTTAAGGCAAATACAACAATTATGACAAAAACTTGCCAACTTGATGTAATGTTCCAACGCTGTTTAAAATTACTCATAATTATAAAGTGTGACAAATTTACTCAAATTATGGTCGTGGAACAAATCCGGAGAGTTGTTGTTTGTAGGTTATTTGAAAATAAATCATATAATTATAAATTAAGTAATTCACTTCGTAACCATAATGAATATTGGAATCGTAATTGATTTGCATTTCATATAAATTGGTATCAAATCGTTGTGGTTGTCTTGCACGATTATTCCATTCATTTACATAAATTTTATTTCTATTTTCTAAATAACTTTCGGTGTAATAACCTCTTGGTTTTGACTGACCATTTAACCATGAAGTAAAACCACCATCAATTATTATCACTTCATATTCAAGTTCATCGTTTGCAATTCTTATTGTGTCTGATGGTTTTGTCGCTGTTTCATCTTTTTTATGATCAAGAACTAGACTTTTGGAGGAGTTGCAACTGGCTATGAGAAAAATTATTATAATTATGTAAATTAAATTTTTCATTAATTTATTTTTCTATAAAGTTACTAATAAACAAGATATTACTTTTGGTTTTAAATTGATTTTAACAAAAAAAGCATCTCAATTTTTGAAATGCTTTTTTATAAAATAAAAATACCAATGTAATTTGTTAGTACCAAATATCATTTTATCTGGTGAAATACTTCTTCTCTTGACAAAATAACATTGATTTCTTTATTCTTCAGAATTTTTAGCTTCTAATGTTTTAATTTCTATTTTTTCTTTTTTAATATTTTGACGAATCAATCCAAACAAACTCATGTAAACATTGGATATCCAAACTAATGAAAATAGAGCTATTAAATATCCAAACCAATTGTTAGTTAGTAATTTATAATTTGTCATAATAATAAAAAATACCGTTACATAATGACTAAAACAATATTCGCAGGTAAATAAATAAAAAATTTTTCGAGTAAATAATGTTTTAGAATCGGTACTTCTTCTTGTGCAATAATTTCTAGGTTCTTTAAATACTTCTTCGTGTGTTACTGTCCAACTAACGCATGCTATTGGAATTGCCAATACAAAAAGCCAGATTAATTGTAAAGTAAGTGTCATTTTTGTTGTTTATTTTAAAAAGTAAAATTCTGTTAATCAGTATGTTTTGTGTTGTGTTTTTATTGAAAATAGTTACAAGTTTCATACATTTACTATTTATTCAATCACTTTATAAACTATCAATTTCTATAATTCAAGTTACTTTTACAAGGTTTTTAATTTCTAAAAAGGATCTGACAATTCGCTTATTCTAATAAGCTTTCGGTTAACAAATTCTTGAATTCCAAGTTCAGATAATTCTCTACCATATCCAGAATTTTTGGTTCCGCCAAATGGTAAATCTTCTTGTGTCCAAGTTGGATGATTGATAAAAACCATGCCTACATCAATATCTTCTGCAATAGATTTGGCACGTTCAATGTTAGAACTAAAAATAGAACAGCCCAAGCCATATGGCGAATCGTTGGCTAGTTTTATAGCTTCTTGTTCGTCTTTTACAACATAAAATGAAGCGACTGGACCAAATATTTCTTCATAAAATATAGGATTGTGGGGTTCAATATTGGTAAGAATTGTTGGTTCTACAAATGCACCAACTCGGTCAGATCGTGTTCCGCCAAGTTCTATTTTAGCGCCGCCATTTACGGCTTTTTTTATTTGATCTATAATGTTTACTGCTGCATCTTCACTAGAAAGCGGACCTAATTGCGTTTTAGAATCCATTGGATCTCCAATTACTAAATCGGACATTTTTTGTTTGAATTTTTCAAGAAATTCCTCGGCAATTGATTCAACTGCAATAAATCTTTTGGAAGCTACGCAACATTCTCCATTGTTATTTATTCTACCTACAATTGCCCAATCTACAGTTTTATCAATATCTGCATCATCAAGAATTATAAAAGCATCGCTTCCTCCAAGTTCAAGAACCGATTTTTTAATATATTTTCCAGCTTGTTCTGCAATACTTGATCCTGCGGCTTCACTTCCGGTTAATGAAACTCCTTTTATTCTAACATCGGCAACCAATTGGGATGCTCTTTTTCCTGAAATTAGCAAATTTGTGTAAACTCCTTTTGGTGCGCCAGCTTCTTCAAATATTTTTTCAATTGCAATACCACATTGAGGAACCAGCGATGCATGTTTTACTACAACTGTATTTCCAATCACAATGTTTGGTGCAGCAAAACGTGCCACTTGATAAAAAGGAAAATTCCAAGGTTCAACACCCAAAATAGTTCCTAAAGGTGAGTGTTTGTAATAGGCTTTTCCAAATTCGGGATTCAAATATTTATCTGCCATAAAAGAAACGGCATGTTTGGCATAATATTCAAATATCTTGGCACTTAGCTCAATTTCTCCTTCTGCTTGAGCAATTAGTTTACCCATTTCTAAAGTGATTATTTTAGCCAATTCCGATTTTTTTTTGCGAAGTATCTCTGCAACTTTGTACAATAATTGGCTGCGGTGTTCATAGGAAGTTTTTTTCCAAGATTGAAATTCTTTGGCAGATTGTGCTATTAAATTGTCTAAATCTGTATCAGAAATTTCATCAAAAGATCGTACTAATGTATTGGTAAACGGATTTACAGTTTGTATTGACATGTTATATTGATTTAGATTTATATTGACTTTTTGTCAATTGATGATAAAACAAATCTACTTGAATACTTAGTTTTTGTTGTTGCATAAAAAAATCTAAATATTGTATAATTCTCACATTTTCAGTTGGTTTTAAGCAAAAAAAAAATCACGTTGTAAAAACGTGATTTAAATATTAAAAAAAATGTAAATTATTTTCCGCCAAAAAGGTTTCCTAATAATCCACCTAATCCACCAGATTTTTTAGTTACCGCAGCAACAGCATCACTCATTCCTACTTGTCCATCACCGTCTTGATCTAAACCAAATTGTCCGCCATATTTAGAAATAGCATCCATGATTCCGCCACCAGCAGCACTATTTCCGTTTGTTAAACTTCCAATAATGTCAGAAATATTAAATCCAGGATTGTTAGGATCTTTTGCGCCACCAATTAGTGCACCCAAAACTTTAGGAATCAAACTTCCTGCAACGCCAGAAGCTGCATCAGAACTCAATCCGAATTTTTCTCCTAAACTATTTGTAAGATTATTTGTTATTTGTTGCACCGCAGGATTTGAACCATCGGCAGCATTATTTCCTTGAAAGAGTCCAGCTAAATCTGAGATATTTCCGCTAGCTACCATGTCTTTCAAGCTGTCTACGATTGAGCTGTTAGCATGCTCAAGCACAGCATCATTATGTTCATTTGGTACTGCAGGATTATTTACCACTGTGTCTCCACCAAACTGATTTACTAATTGTGTAAGTTTTTCAAACATAGTTTTTTGTTTTTAGATTTAACAAAGATATAAAAGTTTAAAACTACTTATTCTATATGTAGAAAAAGTTTTACAAAGCAAAAAAATCCAAATTCTAAATTTCTTTAAAATTTGGATTTTATAAATAGGGTTTTAAAATTATTTCTTTAAAATCCCAATAATTTGTTCGGCAAGTTCTGTTCCAATTCTATCTTGTGCTTCTAGGGTTGCAGCACCAATATGTGGTGTCAAAGATATTCTAGGATGCATTAAAATTTGGATTTCTGGAGTTGGCTCTTTTTCAAAAACGTCTAAACCTGCAAATAAAACTTTGTCATTATCTAAAGCTTCAATTAATGCAACTTCATCAATAACTCCGCCACGAGCACAATTTACAATACCAACATTGTCTTTTAATTGCGTAAATTCATCTTTACCAATCACATAACCTTCTTGCGCAGGAACGTGAAGCGTAATAAAATCGGAATGTTTGAATAAATCTTCCAATGGTTCTGTAATAATATCAACATTAATGAATTGGCCTGTGTAAAAGTCAACTCTGATTTCGGCATTACTTACAAATTTATCGGCGGCAATAACTTTCATTCCAAGTCCAAGTGCCATTTTAGCTACAGCTTGACCAATTCGACCAAAACCTATAATTCCTAATGTTTTTCCGCGAAGTTCAATTCCGTTTGCATAAGCTTTTTTCAAACCATCAAAATTAGAATCACCTTCTAATGGCATATTTCTATTAGAATCGTGTAAAAAACGAACTCCTGTAAATAGGTGTGCAAAAACTAACTCAGCAACACTTTCTGAAGAAGATGCTGGTGTGTTTATCACATGCTTACCATTTGCTCTAGCATATTCTACATCAATATTATCCATTCCAACGCCACCACGACCAATAACTTTTAGCCCTGGACAGGCATCAATAATATCTTGACGAACTTTGGTTGCACTTCTTACTAAAAGTACGGATACGTCATTTGTATTTATAAAATTTGCAACTTGTTCTTGAGCAACTTTTGTTGTTATTACTTCAAAACCACCTTTTTCGAGAGCTTTAATTCCGCTTTTAGAAATTCCGTCGTTGGCTAATACTTTCATTGTTTATGTTTTAAATTTATTCAGCTGTAACAACTGATTGGTTTACTGTTATTTCTAGTTGTTTCATTACGTCAACCAAAACTTGAACGCTTTCTAAAGGAAGTGCATTGTACATTGAAGCACGATATCCACCAACAGATCGATGTCCTGGTAATCCAGAAATTCCTGCTTCTTTCCACATTTTATCAAATAATGGTGCATTGGATTCGTCGTTTAATAAAAACGTTGCGTTCATAATACTTCTGTCTTCAACAGCAGCTGCACCTTTGAATAATGGATTTCGGTCAATTTCTGTATAAAGTAAATTAGCTTTAGCTTCATTAATTTTTTCTATTGCAGCAATTCCGCCAAGATTTTTTAACCATTGCAATGTTAAAAGTGATGCATAAATTGGAAAAACTGGTGGCGTGTTATACATGCTTTCTGCAGCAATATGTTTTTGATAATCCAACATGCTAGGTATATATCTTCCAGATTTTCCTAAAATTTCTTCTTTTACAATTACAAGGGTAGTTCCAGCTGGACCCATATTTTTTTGCGCTCCAGCATAAATTAAATCAAATTTAGAGAAGTCTAAAATTCTTGAAAATATATCAGAACTCATATCGCAAATTACAGGAACATTAGTTTCTGGAAACGATTTCATTTGAGTACCAAAAATGGTATTGTTACTTGTGCAATGAAAATACGATGTGTCAGAAGGAATTGAATAGTCTTTTGGGATATGACAATAATTTTGCTCTTTTGAAGAGGCTACAATTATTGTTTCTCCAAAATGTTTAGCTTCCTTAATTGCGTTATTTGCCCAAGTTCCGGTATCAAGATAAGCAGCTTTTCCGTCGGTTTTCATTAAATTGTATGGAACCATTAGAAACTCTAAACTTGCTCCACCAGCTAAAAATAATGCTTGGTAACCTTTTCCTTCTAATCCTAAAAGTTCTAAGGCTAAAGCTCGTGCTTCGTCCATAACGGCAACAAAATCTTTGCTTCTATGTGAAATTTCAAGGATTGATAAATCTGAATTGTTGAAATTTAAAATGGCTTGTGCTGATTTTTCAAAAACTTCTTGAGGAAGAATACATGGTCCAGCGCTGTAGTTGTGTTTTTTCATTGTTAAGATAATGCAAATTTAAGTCGCAAATTTCGTGATTAGCTTACGAAAATGCATTTAGAATTTGGCCATTATTAGGTCGTGTTATTAACAATAACGTTGTAGTTTATAATAATTTCAGGATATTTTTCAATTAGATTTCTAACAAAAATGCCAAAGTATCAACATTATCTGCATAATCCCAAAGATTTGGTTTTTGTGTTTGTCCAAAAGGAATGCTGTTTTCAATAACATTTTTTGAAACAATACATTGAATTTGTTCGGCATCCTTTTCTAATTGATTTTTAATGTCATCAACAGCATCATAATATTCATAAAATATAGAAGAAATAGGTGAGGCGTAGCTTGTATCTTCTTTAATAGTCAAAAATTCATTATCCAATAATTTAAAATTACTCATTAAGAAAACAGCTTTATTATAATCATAATTGTTGGCATATTTTTCATAATAAATAACGTCTTTTTGCTCGTAAATTGCTTTAAAGAAGGCATCAAAATTATATCCTTTTGGAACAAATAACTTGGAAACATTTCGACATCCTAATCCGAAATATCTAAAAATATCTTCACCAAGATTCACCAAATCGTCGTGAGTTTCATTTCCTGTTAAAACTGCCACAGAGTTTCTACTTTTTCTAATAATGCTTGGTTTGTCTTTAAAGTAAAATTCAAAATAACGTGCCGTATTATTACTTCCGGTTGCAATAACGGCATCAAAATTTTCTAATTTTCCATCGGTAAATGTTATGTAA
>JAIEMH010000405.1 GCA_019752245.1 Flavobacteriaceae bacterium | reverse complement strand
TCCATTTTGAGAAGCTTCTATGATTTCAGACATTTTGATTGGTCTTTCAGTTACTTCAAAACCTTTACTTCTCAACAAATCAATTACACTCATTCGGGTAATTCCTGATAAAATCGAACCCGTTAAACTTGGTGTGATGAATTTCCCATCAATTTTGAAGAAAATATTCATCGTTCCCACTTCTTGTATGTATTCAAAATCTTGAGCGTCTAACCATAAAACTTGGTCAAAACCTTTAGCTTTTGCATATTCCGTTGGACGAATGGCTGCAGCGTAATTTCCGGCTGCTTTGGCTTCTCCTGTTCCACCATTTACTGCTCGAACATACTTTTTTTCTGCGTATAATTTAATTTTTCTACTAAAAAATGGTCCTGCTGGCGATGCCATAACGATGAATTTGAAACTCGTTGCGGCACGCATTCCAATAAATGCTTCATCAGCATACATAAACGGACGCAAATACAAAGCGCTTCCTGTAGAAGTTGGAATCCAATTTTTCTCTAAAGCAGTGAATTGTTTTAATGCTTCTACAAATAAATCTTCCGGAAAGGAAGGCATCCCCATTCTATCAGCACTAAAATTCATTCGTTTTGCGTTTTCATCAGGACGGAATAATAATGGCGTTCCATCTTTTCCTAAAGTCGCTTTCATTCCTTCAAAAATCGCTTGTCCATAATGTAAAGCCATTGCTGCAGGATGTGTAGGAATCAATGCTAGAGGTTCAATTCGAGCATTGTTCCATTCGCCATTTTCATAATCACAAATAAACATATGATCGGTGAAATTGGTTCCCATTGTGATGTTTTCAAGATTCACTTCTGAAACTCTTGATTGTGTGACTTTGGTTATTTTTATTGCTGATGTCATAATCTCTGTCATAATTTATATAGTTGTGTTTGTGTCAAATTGTTCTAAATAATCGCCTACTTTTCTTAAGAATGAACCTCCTAAAAATCCATCAACTACACGATGGTCGAATGATAGAGAAAGATACATCATACTTCGGATGGCAATTTCGTCACCTTTTGAAGTTGTGATAACTTCGGGACGTTTTTTGATAATTCCGAGTGCTAAAATTGCGACTTCGGGTTGGTTGATAATTGGTGTTCCCATTAAACTTCCAAAAGTTCCAACATTGGAAATGGTGAAGGTACTTCCTTGAATTTGCTCTGGTTTTAATTTGTTATTTCTTGAGGCTTCTGCTAAAGTATTTACATCTTTTGCTAATGATACTAAATCTTTTTCATTGGCATTTTTCACTACAGGAACAATCAGATTTCCTGATGGTAATGCTGTTGCCATTCCGATATTGATGTCGTTGTGAACGATAATATTTTTCTCATCGACCGAAACATTAATCATTGGAAAATCGGCTACAGCTTTTGCTACAGCTTGAACGAATACTGGCGTAAACGTTAATTTTTCATTGTACTTTTCTTGAAATTTATCTTTGTTTTCGTTTCTCCAATTTACCAAATTTGTGACATCAACTTCAATGTAAGAAGTTACGTGAGGCGAAGTTTGTTTAGAATACACCATATGATCGGCAATCATTTTGCGCATTCTGTCCATTTCTACAATTCGGTCTTTTCCTTCTACATAATTGATTTTTGGTTTTGGATAGGAAGAAGTTGTCGGTTGACTGTTGTCAGTTATCGGTTTGGATTGAATAGGATATTTACGGTTCTTCAAATAGTTGAACACATCGCTTTTTTGTAATCTTCCTTCGGCTCCTGAACCCGGAATGGTTTGTAATTCTTCAATTGAAAGGTTTTCTTTTTGTGCAATTGAAATTATTAACGGACTTAAAAAGTTGTCAGTTGTCAGTTGTCGGTTGTTGGTTTTTGGTTGTTGTACTTGGACTGTGCTCGGTTTTACACTACTTTTTTCTACAACTTCTTGCTTCTGACTTCTTGCTTCTTGAACTCCTTCAGAATCTATCAAAGCCAAAACGGTTCCAACTTCAACGACGTCATCTTTTTGAAAACGAATTTCAGTAATTACTCCCGAAACTGGCGCAGGCACATCACTATCGACTTTATCGGTAGCGACTTCTAGAATGGTTTCTTCGGCTTCCACAAAATCACCTACGTTTTTCAACCAACTGATTATTGTTGCTTCGGATATACTTTCACCCATTTTGGGCATTTTGAATTCTGTTATCATTTATATAGTATTCAGTGTTCAGTGTTCAGTGTTCAGTCTCGCATTTCTGCAAACTGACCACTGAATACTGATCACTTTTTTTTAAATTCTTCTAATGTTTTATAAAATGCTTCTTGTGTTGGTCGATTGGCTGGAATTTTACGCAATGGTTCAACTGCTTTTAATGTTTCGTAACATTCTTTTGGCAATTGCTGATATAAAGCAGTTCCTTTGGTTTTCCAATCGATCATTTCGTCGGAAACATCTTTTATAATTGTTGCTGGATTTCCTACTACCATTTTTCGGTTTGGAATTTGCATTCCGGCTTTGATAAAACTTAATGCGCCAATAATACATTCATCGCCAACATTTACGTCATCCATAATTACGGCGTTCATTCCAACTAAGCAATTCGCACCAATATTTGCTCCGTGAATTATCGCTCCGTGACCGATGTGTGCTCCAGCTTTTAAAACCATTGACTTTCCTGGAAACATATGAATCGTACAATTCTCTTGAACATTACAACCGTCTTCAATAATGATTTCGCCCCAATCGCCTCGAATAGCAGCGCCTGGACCAACATAAACGTTTTTTCCAATAATCACATTACCCGTAACCGCTGCTTGCGGATGGATAAAACTACTTTCGTGTATTACTGGGATGAACCCTTTGAATTCGTATATCATTTTTTCTTTTTAGAATATAGAGAATAGACTTATCATCATTGCCTTTATATTTTATAATGTTTTAATGAAAATCAATAATGAAACGAAAATTAAAAAATGAATAATAATTGATGATATCAACTCTTTTTTATAAAGAAAATATCTAAAACTATTTATCATCAACATCAATCCAGAAATAAATGGCAAAGCCAAAAAAATTGCTGCTCCTAAACCTAGTGTACAAGGCCCAGAAGGAGAAAAAATATCTAAAAAGTAACTTGCTATCAACAACATAAGATAAAATCCGATGGTAAAAAGAGCGTTTTTAAGATATAAGTTCTCGATTTTGAACATTTCTATTTTCTTTATTCTTTTTTCTATTCTCTTTCTACTTAAACTTCTTCAACGTTTCTTTTGTAAAATCAGACAATACTAATCTTCCGCTTATTGCTGCTCTTTCGGCTAATAAATTGTCCCAATCTTCTGTTCCTCTCCAAAAAACCTTTTTCATTTCGGTCATAGCTTCTGGATTGTAAGTGCATAAATGTTCGGCGAATTTTTGAACGGCTTCGTCCATTTCTTCTATATTTTCAAATACTTGTGCAAACAATCCTTTTTCTTTTGCCCAATTGGCGTCATAAAATGTGTTGGCGTCAATTGCGATTTGTGACATTGCTGAAACTCCCATTTTTCTCTCGATGGCTGGAGAAACTACAAATGGTCCGATTCCGACGTTTAATTCTGATAATTTTATGGCTGCAAATTTGGTTGCCATACAATAATCAGTTGATGCTGCTATTCCTACTCCACCACCAACGGTTTTTCCCTGAATTCTTCCGATGATGAATTTTGGACATTTTCGCATTGCGTTGATTACGTTGGCAAATCCTGAGAAAAATACTTTTCCGGTTGCGGCATCGTTGATGGAAATCAGTTCCTGAAAACTTGCTCCGGCACAAAATGTTCTTTCGCCACCGCTTTTTAGGATGATTACTTTTACATCATTGTTGTTTCCAACTTCTGTAATTGTGTTAGCTAGTTTTGCTAAAATATCGCTTGGCAAGGAGTTTTGTTCTGGATGAAAAAACTCGATGGTGGCGATGTTGTTTACTATATTTTGTTTTACGTATGCTTCTGACATAATTATTTTTTTGGCCGCGGATCACACAGATTTAACTGATTTCCGCTGATTTTCTTTTTTATTCTATATTCCTAGCCCTGATAGTAGCGGCATCCTTTTTCTTTTTTCTTTAAAAAGGAAAAGATATAGCGGATAGCAGGATTAGCTTCAAATTAATCTATAAAATATTAAATTGTTCAAAATGATGATTCAAGTGCTTTCTTTCTAATAGATAAGAGGCATATTTATTCATTTCTCCGAAGACCATATTCTTTAAAATCGCTTCTGGATTTTCTTTGAAAAAGGTTTTATACTTTTCTCTGGCTTCGAAAAATTTGGCTTTGGCAGTTTCAAAATCGGGATGGATTAAATCTTCCAATTCGTCTTTTTTCATAGTTGGAAACTTGGTTCCCATTGGGAATTTATCATAATTGTATAACGAATTATGGACTTTATCCAAAATCTTTTCGGGTGTTGCGATTTCGAAATCTTGAATTTCACCCGACATAATTCTGTAACCTTCTTCCAAATGTTCTAACAAATGTTGTGGCGTTAGAATTCCCCAACTTGGTTTTGAATTTTCGGTTAGTTTATTTAGACATTCTTGGATTTTAGCATCTGTCATTTCAACGAAAACTTCTTGCCTTTTTTGAACCATTGTTAAAATTGTTGCTACTGCTACTAATTCATTTTCGGTGTCAAAAACTTCTACAAACCATTTTACGATACCACTTGGATGTTCTGCAGAAGCTACATCTCTGTCAACTTTTTGTTTGCACGTTAAACGCACGTAAACCGTGTCGTTATGGTAAATTGGACGCAAGAAACGACATTCTTCCAATCCGTAATTTGCGGCAACCGGACCTTTATTGGGATACACAAACAAACCTGCAGCAGCAGCTAAAATGAAGTAGCCGTGAGCGGTTCGTTTTTTGAAAATACTTCCGTCAAGCGAAGTAATATCGGTGTGTGCGTAGAAATGATCCCAAGTGATGTTGGCAAAATTAATGATGTCGGTATCGGTAACAGTTCTGTTATGAGTTCGTAATGACATTCCGGGTTGAATGTCTTCCCAATGGTATTGAAACGGATGTTGTGTGATTTCTTTATACGCCGAATTCGCTTGATAAATTCCTGTAATTTCGGTTAAAGTTGTTGGCGAACCTTGAATAGCGCAACGTTGCATATAATGTTTAATTCCGCGAACTCCACCCATTTCTTCTCCGCCACCAGCGCGACCTGGACCACCGTGAACCAATAATGGCAATGGCGAACCGTGACCTGTACTTTGCTTGGCGTTTTCACGATTTAATACTAAAATTCTACCGTGATGCGACGCTGCGTTTACTACATATTCTTTAGCAATTTCATCTGAATTTGTAACGATTGACGACACTAATGAACCTTTACCCATTTGAGCTAATTCGATGGCTTCGTCAAGGTTTTTATATGGCATTATGGTTGAAACTGGACCAAAAGC
Organism: Flavobacteriaceae bacterium; assembly: GCA_019752245.1. Classification (GTDB taxonomy): domain Bacteria; phylum Bacteroidota; class Bacteroidia; order Flavobacteriales; family Flavobacteriaceae; genus Flavobacterium. Next base: position 5,237 of record JAIEMH010000405.1, on the reverse strand, counting down.
TTCGGTTTCGTGAACTCCAATATTTGTAAACGGATTGTCTTCGCGAAGTAAAATTGGGCTTACGAAAGCACCTTTTTCATCGGCTCCTATTATATTGGTTTTTTCTAAATCACCGTATACAATTTTGGCAGATTTTGATAATTCTTGGACTCTTCCTTTTAGAACATCTACTTGGTCTTTGCTTACCAATGCACCCATTCGGACTTCTTTTAATCTTGGGTCACCAATAGCAACTTTATCTAATGATTTTGAAAGAGCAGCTTGCACATCATCCATCAGTTTTTCTGGGACAATCATACGACGAATTGCCGTACATTTTTGTCCGGCTTTTACTGTGATTTCACTTCGTGCTTGGTTGATGAACAAATCGAATTCTGGAGTTCCTGGAACGGCATCTTCACCTAAAATTGATGCGTTTAATGAGTCAGCTTCCATTGTAAACGGAACTGATTCTTGTATTAATCTTGGATGTGCTTTTAGTAATCTTCCTGTGGCTGCCGAACCTGTAAACGTAATTACATCTTGGCTTTCCACTGTATCGAAAATGTTTCTAGCCGTACCTGAAATTAATTGTAATGCGCCTTCTGGTAATATATTGGATGCGATAATTTCTTTTACAACAGCTTCTGTTAAATAAGCAGTAACTGGCGCTGGCAATACAACTGCTGGCATTCCGGCCATCCAATTGCACGCACATTTTTCTAACATTCCCCAAATTGGAAAGTTGAATGCATTGATGTGAATTGCCACTCCTTTTTTAGGAACCAAAATATGATGTGCCATAAATCGGCCGCCTTTTGACAAATCGATTGGGTCGCCTTCTACGTGATAGGATTGGTTTGGGAATAATTTTCGTAAGGACGCATTTGCATATAAATTTCCGAATCCACCTTCGATATCAATCCAAGAATCGACGCGAGTTGCACCTGTTCGGTAACTAATTTCGTAAAAAGCTTCTTTGCGTTTGGTTAAATACATCGCCAAACTTTTAATCATATTGCCACGTTCTTGGAAGGTCATTTTGCGAAGTTTTTCGCCGCCTTTGGTTCTTCCATAATTCAAAATGGCTGGAATATCCAATCCTTCAACAGATGTTTCTGCGATGAATTCGCCAGTAACTGCATCAAAAGAAGGTTTTCCTTCTCCAGTTGCTGACGTCCATTTTCCTTGTACGTAATGTTGTGTTTTGTTCATATTGTTTCTTTTAACCGTGAAGAGCGCAAAGTTTTACGCAATGTTCGCAAAGTTTTTAAACTCTTTCTATAATCGCGGCATAGCCTTGACCAACGCCGATGCACATTGTGATTAAAGCGTATCTTTTTTCAGTTAGTTGCAATTCTAATGCTGCTGAATAGGCGATTCTTGCTCCGGTTACTCCTAATGGATGACCGATTGCTATTGCGCCACCGTTTGGATTTATTCTTGGATCGTTGTCTTTTAATCCTAATTCACGAATGCACGCTATACTTTGTGCCGCGAAGGCTTCATTTAATTCTATAATATCGATTTGGTCTAATGTTAAACCTGCTTTTTCTAATGCTTTTTTGGTAGCTTCAACTGGACCAATTCCCATGATTCTTGGTTCTACTCCTACTACCGATGAACTCACTATTCGAGCTAATGGTTTTAGATTGTATTTTTTTACTGCTTCTTCTGAAGCAATTATTGTTGCACAAGCTCCGTCGTTTAATCCTGACGCATTTCCTGCTGTTACGCTTCCGTCTTTTTTGAATGCTGGACGTAATTTTGACAAACCTTCCATTGATGTGGTTGGCTTGATGAATTCGTCTTTTGAGAATTGAATTGCATCGCCTTTGCGTTGTGGGATTTCAACGGTAACTATTTCTTTGGCTAATCTTCCTGAAGTTTGTGCTGCTGTTGCTTTTTGTTGGCTATTTAAAGCGAACGCATCTTGATCTTCACGAGTGATGTTGTATTTTTCTACTAGATTTTCGGCAGTTTCTCCCATTGCATCCGTGCCGTAAATTTCGTGCAGTTTTGGATTTATGAATCTCCATCCGAAGCTGGTATCGTACATTTTAGAATCGGTTCCGTAAGCTGATGATGGCTTTGAAACTACTAATGGTCCGCGAGTCATATTTTCGATTCCGCCTGCTATGAAAATGTGTCCGTCTCCTGCTTTTATGGCACGATTGGCGTGGATTATTGCCGACAATCCTGAACTACAAAGTCGGTTTACAGTTTCACCTGGAACTGTGTATGGTAATCCTGCTAATAAAAGAGACATTCGAGCTACATTACGATTGTCTTCTCCGGCTTGATTGGCGCAACCTATGATTACGTCGTCGTAAGCATCGGTTGGGATGTTTGGATTATTTTCTACTACGGTTTTGATTACCAATGCTCCTAAATCATCTGGACGAACCGATGCTAGTGTTCCTTGGTAACTTCCGATTGGAGTTCTTACTCCGTCTATTATGTATGCTTCCATTTCAATAGTTATGAATTATTAGTTATGAATTATTAGTTCTTAACTTGTAAATTTTTCTTTGTTGTAATAATTATACTTTTAATTATTTTTAATACTTCAGTCGCTTGTGAATAAATTACTTTGAAATCTTCCTCTTCAATGTATTTTGTTTCTTTTAATAGTTCAAGCCAATACAATGATTCGTCACATTCTTTTTGAGAGATAGCCAATTTATGAATAAAATCTATTTTACTTTGAGCATTTACAGCTTCCCTTACATTAGCACCAACTGATGTTATTGATCTTAAAAATTGTTTACTCATCACAAACTCCTTCTTTTCTGAAACTAAATATTTATAAAAATTAACTCCTGAAATTGCTAATTCAAAACTCTTAACTTTAATAATACTCTCACTCATAACTCATAATTAATAATTCATAATTATTTACTCCCAATCTTTTTGAGTGCGATAAACGACTCCTTTGAAAAGCGCAACCAATTCGTCGCCTCGTTTTACTTCTATAATATTGAATCCTAGTTTATTATTTACTTTTTCTATTACTGATTCTGCGGTTATATAATCGCCTTCATTGACTGCTTCTATATGATTTATGGACGTTTCAATGGAAACTGAAAACTTCCCGTGCGTGTTGGCTGCGAATCCGAAAGCGGTGTCGGCCAACGAATAGGTGATTCCGCCGTGGGCTTTGAACATACTGTTGAGCATTTCTTTGCGAACTGTCATTGCGACTTTGCATCGACCGATTTCGCATTCGAGAATTTCGATACCAAGCCATTGGCTATAAGCATCTTGACTTAACATTTTGTATGGTATTTTTGTTCCTTCCATTTAGAAAAAGTTTTTATTTTCTTTAGCCATTCTACGCAAAATTGGACTACATCTGTATCTGTCTTCGTGGTATTCGTTGTATAGTTCGTCTAGTTTTGCTATGCACCAATTGATTCCGAGTTCGTCTGCCCAAGCAAGTAATCCTTTTGGGTAATTTACTCCTTTGGTCATTGCATTGTCTATGTCTTTGGCTGATGCGATGTTTAAAAATAATGTGTCGGCTGCTTCGTTGATTAGCATTACGATTACTCTTTCGAAAATTGATTTTGCTACAACTAAATCTTCATTTGGAGCTGGTAATTCTTTGCTGTAATCATAAAATCCTCTACCTGATTTTTTACCTAGAAATCCAGCTTCCAATAGACGTTTTTGGGTGAATGATGGTTTGAATTTTGGATCGAAATAGAAGGCTGTAAATACGGTTTCTGTTACGACATAATTTACATCGTGACCAATCATATCCATTAATTCGAAAGGTCCCATTCGGAAACCTCCGATGGTTTTTAGAGCCCAATCTATTGTAGCAAAATCGGCTACACCTTCATCGTAAATTCGTAAACTTTCGCTGTAAAAAGGTCTTGCGACACGGTTTACTATAAATCCTGGAGTGTCTTTGGCAACAGCAACTACTTTCTTCCAGTCGGAGATAATTTGTATTGATTTTTGCAACACTTCTTCGCTAGTTTGCACTGCTGGAATCACCTCAACCAACTGCATCAAAGGAGCTGGATTAAAAAAGTGAATTCCAATGACGCGTTCTGGTTTTTGGCAAGAAGCAGCAATGGAAGCTATTGATAATGAAGACGTATTGGATGCTAAAATGGTTTCGGGCGAGACATAATTTTCTAGTTCAGAAAATAATTTTCGCTTGATTTCCATATTTTCAATTATGGCTTCGATCACTAAATCGGAATGTGATAATTCTCCTAATGTGTGTGCATAGGAAATGTTGTTTTCGATTCGGGATTTTTCGTGCTCGTCTATTTTTGCTTTTTCTACTAATTTCGATAGCGTATTTTCGAGATTGGTTTTGCTTTTGGCAAGCGCATCAAGATTGGTGTCGTAAATTTTTACTTCACAACCTGCTGCTGCGGCTACTTGTGCGATGCCACTTCCCATTGTTCCTGAACCTATTATTGCGATTTTCATTCTACCTATATATTGTTCCTACGGAACTTTAATTTCCTTTGAATTCGGGTTTTCTTTTTTCTACAAAAGCGGTTACTCCTTCTTTGTAATCGTTGGACGAACTGGCTTCGATTTGTAAATCTGATTCTAAAGCTAGTTGTTGTTCTAGATTATTTGTCATTGATTGATTTAATAATCTTTTGGTTAAACCGATTGCTTTTGTTGGCATTTGAGCTAAAGTTGTTGCCAATGTCATTACTTCTTCTTCAAAAAATGATGTTGGATAAATTTTATAAATCATACCCATATTTAATGCTTCTTCGGCGGAAACTTTGTCTCCAAGCATCATTAAAGCTGTTGCTTTTTGGAAACCAATTAATCTAGGCAAAAAGAAAGTTCCTGCGCTGTCTGGAATTAAACCGATTTTACTGAAAGCTTGAATGAAACTTGCGTGGTCGGTTGCTACTACAATATCGCAAGCTAAAGCGATGTTTGCTCCAGCTCCAGCTGCAACACCATTTACAGCACCAATAATTGGTTTTTCGATGTTTCTAATTTTTTGGATGATTGGATTGTAGTGTTCTTCCAATATTTTTCTAAAACCTGGATTTAATTCTGGATCGGTTACTTCTTTTAGGTCTTGTCCGGCGCAAAATGCTTTTCCGTTTCCGGTGATTACTATTGCGCGAATATTTAAATCGTTTGCACAATTATCTAGAGTTTCTTGTAACAGAAACGCCATTTCACGATTGAAACTATTGAAAACTTCAGGTCTGTTGAGTGAAATCCACGCGACATTGTTTTCAATTTTTATTTCTATTGAATTA
>JAIEMH010000008.1 GCA_019752245.1 Flavobacteriaceae bacterium | reverse complement strand
CTCATTCAGATAAAAAGCTTAGGTAACAGCATCTTATTTCAATGATTTTCTAAATAAGGATTTTTTGTCCCCCTTAGACTCAAAAGGTTTTCTTATTTTGTCTTTGAATGTAGTGTTGTTGATGTTGTTACTCCACAAGTAAATCCAACTCTTTTAAGACCAAATGCCGATGATGCTGTTTTAAGAACTTTTCGTTTGGCAATGTCTGTTACAGGAGAATATACAACCTATTTTGGTGGAACTAAAGCACAAGCATTAGCAGCCATCAATGCCTCTATGACAAGAGTAAATGGAGTTTTTGAAAAAGATTTTTCTGCTAGAATGGTCTTGATTGCAAATAATGATTTAGTTATCTATACAGATGCTGCAACAGATCCATATTCTGCTGCAACGGCTGGTGCTGGTGGAGCTTGGAATCAAGAATTACAAACTACTTTGACAAATACTATTGGTAGTGCAAATTACGATGTTGGTCACTTATTTGGCGCTTCTGGTGGTGGAGGAAATGCTGGATGTATCGGATGTATTTGTACAAATCCTACAGCAACTGTGCCTTTAGGAAAAGGAAGTGGATTTACTTCTCCAAATAATGGAATTCCTTCAGGAGATACTTTTGATATTGATTATGTTGCTCACGAACTTGGTCATCAATTTGGTGCAAATCACACATGGACTCATGGAGGAAATGAAGGTTCTGGTGCTCAAATGGAGCCAGGATCTGGTTCAACTATTATGGGGTATGCTGGGATTACTACATTAGATGTGCAGCCAAATTCTGATGCATACTTTCATGCCATCAGTATTCAACAAGTTACAAATAATATTAAAGCTAAAACTTGTTCAGTTAATACAGCAACAGGAAATTCAATTCCAACTGCAAATGCTGGTTTAGACTACACGGTACCTAAAAGTACTCCTTTCATGTTAACAGGAACAGCTACTGACGCTAACGGAGATGTTTTAACTTATAACTGGGAGCAATTTGATAATCAAACAAATGCTACAGCACCGAATGCTACTAAAACTTCTGGAGTAAATTTTAGATCTTATAATTCTTCAACTTCACCGACTAGATATTTCCCTAGAATGGCTTCAGTTTTAGCTGGTGCAACGACAACAGCAGGAACAGAACTAACAGTTGAGGCAATTCCATCTGTAGCAAGAACATTGAACTTTAGATTGACAGTAAGAGATAACAGAGCTGGTGGTTCTGGAAACAATTCTGATGACATGATGGTTACTGTTAATGCAACTGCTGGTCCGTTTTCAGTAAGTGCACCAAATACTGCAGTTTCTTATGTGGGAGGAAGCTCTCAAACAGTTACTTGGGTAGTTGGTGGAACAACAGCAAATGGTGTGAATTGTGCAAATGTTGATATTTTATTATCTACTGATGCTGGAGCAACTTGGTCTACTTTATTAGCTGCTACTCCAAATGATGGAACGCAGGCGGTAACAATTCCAAATACTCCTGGAACAACTAACAGAATAATGGTAAAAGGAACTAATCATATTTTCTTTGATGTTTCTAATACAAACTTTACAATTACTTCTGGCGTAACTGATACTGTAGCTCCAACAGCTCCAACATTGGCTGCTTCTGGAACTACTCAAACAGCTACAAACTTATCTTGGTCAGGTGCTACAGATAATGTTGCTGTTACAAGTTATGATGTTTATAGAGGAACAACTTTATTAGGAACAACTTCTTCTACAACTTATGCAGTAACTGGTTTAACAGCTTCAACTACATACACATTTACAGTAAGAGCAAAAGACGCTGCTGGAAATGTTTCTGTTGATAGTAATTCAGTTTCTGTAACAACTTTAGCTCCTGCGGTAGACGCTTCAGCTCCAACAGCTCCAACTTTATCAGCTTCTGGAACAACTTCTACTACAACAAATTTATCTTGGACTGGCGCTACAGATAATGTTGGTGTAACAGGATACAATGTTTATAGAGGAACTACTTTATTAGGTTCAACAACTACAGCTACAACTTATGCAGTAACTGGTTTAACTGCTTCTACAGCTTATACTTTTTTCGTGCAAGCTAAAGATGCTGCAGGAAATATTTCTGTTGCAAGTAATACAGTAAGCGTAACGACTTCTGCCGCTGCTACATTAACATATTGTACCTCAGCTGCAACAAATACTGCTGATGAAAAAATAGGTAGAGTTCAACTAGGAACAATCAACAATGCTTCAACTGGAACTGCTGGTTATGAAAACTTCACAGCTATTTCTACGAATCTTGTGAGAAGCACAGCTAATACAATTACAATTACTCCAGCTTGGACTTCTACAGTTTATGCTGAAGGTTATGCAGTATACATTGATTACAACCAAAATGGAGTCTTTACTGATGCTGGTGAAACAGTTTACACAAGAGCTGCTACAACTGTAACTCCAGTTTCTGGATCATTTACAGTGCCTGCAACAGCATTACTTGGTTCAACAAGAATGAGAGTTAAAATGTCATATAATGCAACTCCAACATCATCTTGTGGATCATATACTTACGGACAAGTAGAAGATTATACAGTAAATATTACATCTACAGCTAGAATGGAAGATGCATCTAATAATGTAATTTCTTTCAATTTATATCCTAATCCAGTTAATGGTGAAGTGTTGAATATTTCTAATTTAGACAAAGCATCTGAATATGTAATTATCAACATGATGGGACAAGAATTAGCAAAAGGTAAAATCGAAAATGATGCAATCAATGTAGGATCATTAACTGCAGGAACTTATTTAATTCAAGTTTCTAACGAAAATGGTTCAACTTCAAAACGTTTTATCAAACAATAATTTTAGTAAGTTAATTTTTAAAAGCCGTTGCGTTTATCGTGACGGCTTTTTTTATTACTTTTAACGAATCAATAAAAATCAGTTTTATAATGAAAAAAATATTTTTTATAATCGTTAGTTCAATGAGTATAGCAGCATCAGCGCAACAAGTTTTATCTCCAGAGTTACTTTGGAAGTTAGGAAGGGTTTCTGTTTTAGGAATTTCAAAAGACAAAAAATCAATTGTTTACAAAGTGTCAACGCCAGTAATGGAAGACAATAAGTCAACAAGTAAATTCTATGTAATGCCGATTGGAGGTGGAACGGCTACTGAAGTAAAAGATACTAAAGAATTAATTGCCGATAAAAATATTTCGCCAGACGGTAAATATCTTTTATCTACTCAAGAAGTAAAAACTGAAAATATTTTAGGGAAAGATATTTATCCTGAATTGCAGAAATCAGACGTTCAAGTTTATAATGGATTGGATTATCGTCATTGGGATACTTGGAATAACGGAACTCACAACCACGTTTTTTATGGAGGAGTTCCGGCAGATAATGTGAGATTAGCAGCTCCAATTGATATTATGGAAGGAGAAAATTTTGATGCACCTCAAAAACCTTTTGGTGGTGATGAAGATTACATTTGGTCGCCAGATAGCAAAAGCATCATTTATGTATGCAAAAAGAAATCAGGAACTGAATATGCTATTTCAACTAATACCAATTTATACGAATACAATTTAGAAACTAAAATCACCAAAAATCTTACCGAAGATAATTTAGGTTACGATACCAATCCACAATTTTCTCCAACCGGAAATTTGACATGGTTGCAAATGAAACGTGATGGTTATGAAGCCGATAAAAACGACATAATTGTGAGTTTTAAAGGAATGAAAATGAATTTGACTGCCAATTGGGATGGTTCTGTGAATAGTTTTCAATGGAGTAAAGATGGTAAAAAAGTATATTTCGTTGCAGCAGTTGATGGAACAACGCAATTGTTTGAAGTAAATTTTCCAGGAGTAACAAGAATTGCAATTACCGTTAATCAATTAACAAATGGCGATTTTGATGTACACGATATTGTTGACATCACAGGTGATGTTGCGATTTTAAATCGTACAGACATGAATCACGCATTAGAAGTGTATTCTTATAATTTAAAGAAAAAAACTTGGTTGCAACTGACTAAAGTAAATGATGCAACCTACAGCAAATTAGCTTTACCAAAATACGAAAGAAGATATGTAACTACAACCGACGGAAAGAAAATGTTGGTTTGGGTAATTCTTCCGCCAAATTTTGATAAAAATAAAAAATATCCAACACTTTTATATTGTCAAGGCGGACCGCAATCACCGTTGACACAAAGTTATTCTTTCCGTTGGAATTTCTCTTTGATGGCTTCTCAAGGTTATATTGTTGTAGCGCCAAACCGTCGCGGAATGTACGGTCACGGACAAGAATGGAACGAACAAATCTCTAAAGATTGGGGCGGACAAGTAATGGATGACTACCTTTCTGCAATTGATGACGTTTCAAAAGAAAGTTATGTAGACAAAGCTCGATTAGGATGCGTTGGAGCAAGTTACGGTGGTTATTCCGTGTTTTATTTAGCAGGAATTCATAACAATCGTTTCAAAACATTCATTTCTCATGATGGAGTTTTCAATCTTGAAAGTATGTATGGTACAACCGAAGAAGTTTTCTTTAACAATTGGGATCACGGCGGACCTTATTGGGATAAAAATAATGCAGTTGCGCAAAAAACATTCACAAAATTCAATCCAATTAAGTTTGTTGATAAATGGAATACACCAATGTTAATAATTCAAGGAGGAATTGATTTCCGTGTGCCAATCGGACAAGGACAAGAAGCATTCCAAGCAGCACAATTACGCGGAATTAAATCAAGATTTTTATACTTTCCAGAAGAAAATCACTGGGTGCTAAAACCACAAAATGCAATGGTTTGGCAAAGTGAGTTTTATAAATGGTTAAAAGAGACGTTGTAGTTAATGAGTTTAACATCAATTATATTAAATAATATAGAAGTTAGAGATAAATTAAAATCTGAATTTCCAAGACCAGAATTTAATTTAGTTTCTAAAATTAAAGCCGTACCACTTTCAACAAATTATAGTCTTGTTGGTGCAGCTTTCGATTATTTAATGCGATTCTATTTGGAATATCATAATAAAGATGTTTTGATTTATAGAAGTTCTTGGGTTGCCGAAAGTGCAAGGAAATCATTAAATTTTAAGTTGTTAAAAATTGGTAATAATAACATCAGAATAGGAAGCAATCGTGATAAGATAGTAAATGCAATCGATCTTTTTTTGATAATTGATGATGGATTTATTGAAGCTGAAAACAATTATAAAAAATTTATCTTGTCAGGAAAAATTACAAGTAAACTTCTCATTAGCTGTCTTTTTCTTGGAAAATTAGACTCTTTTTATAGAAGAAGAGTTATAGCTGAGAATTTTGAAACATTTGACAAGTCAGATGTTAAAGATTTGAAAAATTTAATTTCTATTATTGAGGTAGAAAAGTTTATTGTAAAGAGAAGTTTATATATCAATCCTAGTTTTGGAAATGGTTCTGCTTTAGTTGGAGGTGCAGATGCAGACTTAATTATTGATGATACTCTCATAGATATTAAAGTTACTAAAGAATTAAAATTAGAAAGAAAACATTTAAATCAAATTATTGGGTATTATTCATTGTCATTAATTGGAGGGATTAACACTAATCCAAATTTAAAAATGATTAACAGCATTGGAATATATTTTGCTAGACACGGAGAATTATGGACATTCCAGTAGATCGTATTGGTAAATTAGAGACGTTTAATAATTTTAATGATTGGTTGGTGCAAAACATTACAAAACATTATAAATCTGTTAATGATTTTAATAATTATTTGAATTCAGTTTTCTAAAAAAATAGAAAAAAATATTCTTTATTTACAAACAAAAACCCCGACTTCAAATCGAAATCGGGGTCTTATATTTAATATCTAATATCAAATATCTAATATCAAAAATCTAATATCAGACTAGTATCTGTAATATTCTGGTTTGAATGGTCCAGCAACTTCAACACCAATATAAGCAGCTTGATCGTCACGTAATGTTTCTAATTCAACTCCTAATTTAGCTAAGTGTAAAGCAGCAACTTTTTCATCTAAATGTTTTGGTAACATATACACTTCATTTTTGTAAGCTGCGCTGTTAGTCCATAACTCAATTTGAGCTAAAGTTTGGTTTGTAAATGAATTACTCATTACAAAACTTGGGTGACCAGTTGCACAACCTAAGTTTACTAAACGACCTTCAGCTAAGATAAGAATGTCTTTTCCAGCGATAGTATATTTATCAACTTGTGGTTTGATTTCAACTTTAGACGCACCATGGTTTTTGTTTAACCAAGCCATGTCAATTTCGTTATCGAAGTGACCAATGTTACAAACGATAGTTTTATCTTTCATTTGCTCAAAGTGTGAACCAAGAACGATGTCTTTATTTCCAGTAGTTGTAATGATAATATCAGCATTAGCAACAACAGTGTTTAATTTTTTCACTTCAAATCCGTCCATTGCAGCTTGTAAAGCACAAATTGGATCAATTTCAGTTACTGTAACAATAGAACCAGCACCACGGAAAGAAGCCGCAGTTCCTTTTCCAACGTCACCATATCCACAAACAACAACTCTTTTTCCAGCTAACATAATATCTGTTGCTCTTCTTACAGCATCAACAGCAGATTCTTTACAACCGTATTTGTTATCAAATTTCGATTTAGTAACAGAATCATTTACGTTAATTGCTGGCATAAATAAAGTTCCGTTTTTCATTCTTTCATACAAACGGTGAACACCAGTTGTAGTTTCTTCTGATAAACCTTTAATTCCAGGAATCAATTCTGGGTAACGGTCGAAAACCATATTAGTTAAATCTCCACCATCATCCAAAATCATGTTCAATGGTTTTCTATCTTCACCAAAGAATAACGTTTGCTCAATACACCAGTCAAAAGATTCTTCGTCAAGACCTTTCCAAGCATAAACTTGAATTCCAGCAGCAGCAATCGCAGCAGCAGCTTGATCTTGAGTAGAGAAGATGTTACAAGATGACCAAGTAACTTCAGCACCAAGAGCAATTAAAGTTTCAATTAAAACAGCAGTTTGAATAGTCATGTGAAGACATCCTGCAATCCTTGCACCTTTTAAAGGTTGAGTTGCACCATATTCAGCTCTCAAAGCCATTAATCCTGGCATTTCAGCTTCAGCCAATTCAATTTCTTTTCTTCCCCAAGCTGCAAGCGAAATGTCTTTCACTTTAAAAGCTACAAATGGTAATGTTTGTGTACTCATCTATTATGTATATTTGTTTTTTTATAATTTGGTGCAAAATTACAACATAGGTTTTAATTTTAATAATTTATTTTAAAATTTGTGAAATGTTTAAATGTTTAATCTTTTGAAAAACAACAAAATACTAAATGCCATTACATAAAGTTATATTATTGTCAAAAACTGCTAAACTCTATCTTTGGAAGATTACTGAGGATTTGGATGTGCTTAAAAGTCAAATTAGATTAAAGGATTCTTCTTTGGCCAGATTAGAAACAATGAAATCTGAAAGCCATCAAAAAGGATTTTTAGCGGTTAGAATGTTATTGCAACATAATGATTATAATGATTTTGACTTGTATTATGATGAGTTTGGAAAGCCGCATATAAAGCCGCAAGGTTGTAGCATTAAAGAGGTTGAAATTTCGATTTCACATTCAAATGATTTTTCTGCAATTGTTATTAGTGAACAAAAAGTAGGATTAGATTTGGAGCAAATTAAAGAAAAAACCTTAAAAATTGCTTCTCGATTTATGGATGTTTCCCATTTAGAAAATTTATCCGAACAAGAAAAAATTAAGAAAGCAACTGTTGTTTGGGGAATCAAAGAAAGTATTTTCAAAATCAAAAACGAAAAAGGAATCAGTTTTCCAAATCATATTTTTGAAGACAGTTTCTCTCTTGAAGATAAAAAAACTACTGCAACTTTAAAGTTTAATAACATTGAAGAAAAATTCAAAATCCAATTTGATTCAGAAGAAGATTATATATTTGTTTGCGCCTTTGAAGATGTAAAGTAGATTTCTCGAATTTCTCAAATCTGTGTTCCTAATAAAATGTCAATATACCAAGAAGTACTAAATTCAAAATCGGAAAATAAAAAACTCCTGGCCATTCTTCTCGATCCAGATAAGTTGGCTGTAGAAAATCTTTCTGATTTAATTCAAAAAATAAACCAATCGCCAGCAACACACATTTTTGTTGGTGGAAGTTCTTTTATTGGAACACATTTAGACGAATTAATAAACGAATTCAAATCTAAAATTAATTTACCAATTCTACTTTTTCCAGGAAACCCATCGCAAATTTCTGATAAAGCTGACGGAATTTTATTCTTAACATTGCTGTCTGGTAGAAATCCAGATTATTTAATAGAACATCAAGTAAATGCGGTTCCAATTCTTAATAAAACCAATCTCGAAATTATTTCTACAGGATATATTTTAATAGAAAGTGGGAATAAAACTGCTGTTGAACGTGTAAGCGAAACCAAACCATTAGACAGAAATAATCCCGAATATGTGCTTCAAACCGCACAAGCTGGAATATTTATAGGAAATAAACTAATTTATTTAGAAGCAGGAAGTGGCGCAAAATTATCTGTTCCAAAAGAAATGATTACATTGGTCGCGCAAAATATTTCAATACCATTAATTATTGGCGGAGGTATTCGCACTAAACAAGAAATCGAAAATGCTTACAATGCCGGAGCTGATTTAGTAGTAATAGGAACCGCTTTTGAAAACGATATAAACTTTTTTAACTAATGCTAGAATTCCTGTTCAATCAATATAAAAACGCTTCAACAACACAAATTGTTCTAGAGTTTATAGTTTTTGTCTTCGGAATAATAAGCGTTATTTGTGCCAAAAAAGAAAGCATTTGGGTTTATCCAACTGGATTGATTTCTACAGTAATTACCGTTTATTTGTTGTATCAAGCGCAATATTTTGGTGACATGACAATGAATTTTTATTATTCTATAATGAGTATTTATGGTTGGTACAAATGGATGTCTAAATCGCAAGAACCTGATTTGAAAATCACAAGAACAACAAACAAAGAAAAAATAATTGGTATTGGTTTATTCTTTCTAACACTTTTAATTACGTATTTTGTGTATGTTTTTTTTAATTACAAACTCGAAATTCCTAATTATATTGATATTTTTACATCAGGGATTTTTTTCACAGGTATGTGGTTCATGGCTTTGAAGAAAATCGAAAATTGGACCTTGTGGATTATTGGTGATTGTATTGCTGTTCCTTTATTTTGGTATAGAGGTTTGGGAATGTTATCATTGCAATATTTAATTTTTACAATTTTAGCTATATTAGCTTATTTAGAATGGAAGAAAATCTTAAACAGTTACACTCAGAAATAATCAAAATAGCAATGTATGGTCCAGAATCTACTGGAAAAACCACATTAGCACAACAGTTAGCTCAGGAATTCAACTCGGTTTGGATTCCGGAGTTTGCTCGTGACTATCTACAAGATAAATGGAATTCTAAAAAAGAAATTTGTCAGTCTGAAGATTTATTACCAATTGCTATTGGACAAACTAAACTTGAGAACGAAGCTCTTGCTACGGCTAACAACTATTTGTTTTGCGATACCAATTTAATGGTAACCAAAGTTTTTTCTGAAATTTATTACGGATTTTGCGATGCTAGTTTAGAAAAAGCAGCAAAAAAGCATAAATATGATTTGTTTTTTCTAACAGATATTGATGTGCCTTGGGAAAACGATGATTTAAGAGATAAGCCCGAAGAAAGAGATAAAACATTGGCAATTTTTGAAAAAGCACTAATTGAGTATAAAAAGCCATACATCAAAATATCAGGCAATAAAGAAGAACGTTTTAAAAAAGCATCAAAAATCATTCGCGATTTTACAATTGCCAAAACATTAGGATTAAATTCATTTGACTTTGTTGAAATCTATAATAGAAAAATAAATCTAGAAGTTTTAGAACAGCAATTCAAGATTTTAAGAAACGGTTTGCCTAAAATAAATTTAGAAAGACCAGCAATCATTAACGACGGAATTATTTCAATTTCAGAAGACGAAGCGATTTATCATGCCAATTATTTTGATGAAAAGAAAGTAAATTTAAAACTTAAAAAGTTTGTTCCAGCTTCTGGAGCTGCCAGTAGAATGTTTAAGTTTTTAATTGAGTTTCTCAACGAATATAAAATAGGTGAAGAATCTATAAATGCTTACGTAAATAGAAAAAAAGACAAAAACCTTCCAATATTTTTAGTTGCCAAAGAAAAATTCCCTTTCTACAATGATGTTTTAGAAACTGCAAAAGCCATTCATCCAGATTATAATAATTGGGACAATGATACCAAAGATTATGGTTTTATAAAAGTAATGCTTTCGCCAAATCATTATAATTTTGCTGATAAACCTAAGGCAATTTTACCATTTCATAAATACGATTCTCACATTGCTACTGCCATTGAAGAGCATCTAAGTGAGTGTGTTTTTTATGCTACATCAAATGAAAAATCGCATTTGCATTTTACAGTTTCTGAAGAACACCAACAAAGTTTTGAAACTATAATTTCTGAAATAAAACCAAAGTTTGAACAAGAAAATAAAATTACAATTCAAGTAAAATATTCCTATCAAGACAAAGCTACCGATGTTGTTGCTTTAGATTTAGACGGAAATCCTTTTAGAGATGAAAACGGCAATTTGGTTTTTCGTCCTGGTGGTCAT
>JAIEMH010000042.1 GCA_019752245.1 Flavobacteriaceae bacterium | reverse complement strand
CAGATTTACACTAGCTTCATTAGATCCTTGATGAGAATCAACAGTACGATAAAATGGTATAGGAAAAATTTCTTCTGGTGGAGTCTGCAGAAAGAAATAGCCAAATGGTGTATAAGTAAAAGCAGCAAAATCTTCAAGAGAATTCTATCAAATAAATGAGCAATTAACAGAAGAACAAGTTATTGAACGCGTTGCAAATGCTTATTATCAAGTATATGTAAGACGCCAAAATTTGAGCGTTTTAGACAACAATCTTGTTAACACCACTAAAGTTAAAGACATTATTAAAGGTCAATTTGAAAACGGATTGGCTAAAAAAATTGATCTAGATAGAGTTTTAGTAAAAATTTCGAATATTAAAACCCAACGTCAGCAAGTTTTAAATGCTGTAGACCTTCAAGAAAACGCATTAAAATTCTATATGGGAATGCCAATTGAAACCAAAATCAACATTCCTGCAACTGAATTTGAAGTTACACCTCAAGCACTTTCTGAAACACCAGATGCTACTGCTAGAACAGAATACCAATTATTGAAAAAGAACGAACAACTTTTGGAATACCAAAAAAAATCGGTTCAAGCAGCTTATTACCCAACACTTTCTTTAACTGGAAGTTACAATTATATTGGTCAAGGTCCAGAAATGCCATGGTTTAAAAAACCTGTTGATGGAGTTTATTGGTCAGATTATGCAGCAATTGGACTGAATTTAAAAGTACCTATCTTTTCAGGATTTGGAACTCGTGCCAAAGTTAGACAAGCTGATAACAGTCTAAAATCTATAAAAGTAGATCTTGAAGAAACAAAACTATCATTGGATTTGGCTTATGAAAATGCTAAAAAACAAATTGATAACAGCATCATTACTATAAGCAGTCAAAAAGAAAATGCACAATTGGCTCAAGATGTTTTAACAAATACTAACAACAATTACATTCAAGGCTTGGCTTCACTTACCGATTTATTAGATGCAGAAAACGCACTAGTAGAAGCACAAAACAATTATACAACTGCATTATTAGATTATAAACTAGCAGAAATTCAATTAATAAAATCAAAAGGCGAACTTAAAACACTAATCAATAAATAATAAAATGAAAAAGAATATTATAACCATACTAGTAATACTTGGAGCACTAGCAGCAATTGCATTTGTTTTAACAAAAAACAAGAAAGAAAACAAAGCAAAAACGGATATTGTTGCTGAGAAAAACGCAGCCGTTTCTGTAAAAATTGAAACTGTAAAAACAGAAGAAATTTCGTTAGACTTTGTTTCAAACGGAAATTTCGAACCAACTCAAGAATTAACTTTCTCTGCAGAAAAATCAGGTAAAGTTGTAAAAGTTTTAGCTAAAGAAGGTGACTATGTATCCGTTGGACAAACATTAGCAATTGTAAGAAGCGATGTAATTAATGTAAATGCTCAAACTGCTAATTCATCTTATCAAAATGCAGCAGCAGATTATAGTAGATATGAAAACGCATTCAAAACTGGCGGTGTTACCAAACAACAATTGGACCAAGCAAGACTAGCAATGGTAAATGCTAAGGCTCAATTAACACAAGCAAATATAAACGTTGGCGACACTAGAATTAAAGCGCCAATTAGCGGATTTATCAATAAAAAATACATTGAACCAGGTTCTATTTTAACAGGAATGCCAGCAACATCTTTATTTGATATTGTAAATGTTTCTAAGCTTAAATTAAAAGTGAATGTTAACGAAAATCAAGTAGCAAGCTTAAAAGTTGGAACACCAATTAAAGTAACTGCAAGTGTTTATCCAGACAAATCTTTTTCAGGAAAAATTACTTTTATTGCTTCTAAAGCAGATGAAAGTTTGAACTTTCCGGTAGAAATTGAAATTGCAAACAATAGTGCAAACGATTTAAAAGCAGGAATGTACGGAACTGCAGAATTTGCTTCAAACAAACAAAAACAATCACTTAAAGTTGTTCCTAGAAATGCGTTTGTTGGAAGTGTAAGCAGCAACCAAATTTTTGTAATTGAAAACGGAACTGCCAAACTTAAAACAGTAACAGCAGGAAGAATTCTTGGCGATAAAGTAGAAATTCTTGACGGACTATCTGATGGTGAAACTGTAATTGTGACAGGACAAATCAACTTGCAAAACGGAAGTAAAGTTGAAGTTATTAAATAAGTCTTAAAGAAACCGCTTAAAGCAATAGCTTAAAGCAAAAAAGCAAAATAAAAATGAAATTAGCAGAAATATCCATAAAACGTCCTTCCTTAGTAATTGTATTGTTTGCAATTCTAATTCTTGGTGGACTATTTAGTTATAGCAATTTGGGCTATGAATTGATCCCGAAATTTGAACAAAATGTAATTACAATTTCTACAGTTTATCCTGGTGCGTCACCAAGTGAGGTTGAAAATACAGTTACCAAAAAAATTGAAGATGCAATTGCATCATTAGAAAACATCAAAAAAATTGATTCTAAATCATACGAAAGTTTGTCTATTGTATCTATTTCTTTGACATCAACTGCCAATGTTGATATTTCGATGAATGATGCACAACGAAAAATAAATGCCATCATTAGCGATTTGCCAGATGATGCAAAAACGCCTTCTTTATCTAAATTCTCGTTAAGCGATCTACCAATTATGACTATTGGTGCTAACGGAAAAATGGATGAATCAGCTTTTTACGACTTAATTGATAAAAAAGTTGCTCCAGTACTTTCAAGGGTTTCTGGTGTAGCACAAGTAAACATTATTGGTGGTCAAGAACGTGAAATTCAAGTAAATCTTGATGCAATAAAATTGCAAGGTTACGGACTTTCTATTCCACAAGTGCAACAAACTATTTTGAGTTCCAATTTGGACTTCCCAACAGGAAACATTCAAACTCGTGAGCAAAAAATATTAATTCGTTTAGCCGGAAAATATAAAAATGTTGATGAATTAAGAAACTTAGTAGTATCGTCTCAAAACGGAATTCAAGTACGTCTTGCTGATGTTGCCGATGTTCAAGACACTCAAAAAATTGCCGAAAAAATATCGCGTGTCGATCAAAAAAGTGCAATAATTTTACAAGTTATAAAACAATCAGATGCAAATGCAGTTGCGGTAAGTGAAGATTTAATTAAAACAATCAACAAACTAAAATCCGATTATAAAAAGAATGGATTGCAACTTGATATAGCAAAAGACAGTACAGTTTTTACACTTGAAGCTGCAGACTCTGTAGTACACGATTTACTTATTGCAGTACTTTTGGTAGCTTTTGTAATGTTATTTTTCTTGCACAGTATCAGAAACTCGCTTATTGTAATGGTTTCTATTCCAGCATCGTTAATTGCGACTTTTATCGGAATTTATCTAATGGGTTATACCTTAAACTTAATGAGTTTACTAGGATTATCACTTGTTGTAGGTATTCTTGTTGATGATGCAATTGTGGTTCTTGAGAACATTTATCGACACATGGAAATGGGTAAAAATAAAGTTCGTGCAGCTTATGATGGAACTGCCGAAATTGGCGGAACAGTTGTATCGATTACCTTAGTTATTGTGGTAGTATTTTTACCAATTGCTATGAGTTCTGGATTGGTTTCTAACATCATTACGCAATTTTGTGTAACTGTAATTATCTCAACTTTACTTTCATTATTAGCATCGTTTACTATTATTCCTTGGTTATCTTCAAGATACGGAAAATTAGAACACATTGAAGGTAAAAATCTTTTCGGAAGAATTATCCTTGGATTTGAAAGTTATTTAACGCGTTTTATCAACTGGGTTTCTAAATTATTGACCTGGTGTTTAGATCATTATATTAAAACCATTGCCGTTGTATTAGTGCTGTTTTTCGGATCAACTGTCGGATTAATGGCTGGAGGTTTTATTGGAGGAGAATTCTTTGCCGCATCGGATAGTGGTGAGTTTTTAGTACAAATAGAAATGCCAAAAGACGCCTCGTTAGAACAAACCAATTTTATGACTCAAAAAGCAGAAGCCTTTTTGAAAACACAAGAATATGTTCACAGTCAAATTACTACTGTTGGCCAAACCAGTGAAGGAATGGGCGCATCACAAGCAACAGCATACAAAGCTGAGATTGACGTAAAAATGATTGAACAAAAAGATCGTACTGATGGAGCAAACGTTTATGCAGCAAAAATAAAACGAAAATTAGAAAAAGTTTTGGTTGGTGCAAAAGTAAAAACAGTTCCTGTAGGTATTTTAGGAACAGCAGACAACGCAACCTTAGGCCTTATTGTTACAGGACCAAATGTAGAAAGCGCAATGAAATTTGCTAAATTAGCCGAAGCTGAACTGAGAACAATTCCAGGAACAACCGAAATTAAACTTACAGTTGAAGACGGAAATCCTGAAATTAACATTCAAGTAGATAGAGATAAAATGGCTGCACTTGGACTAACTTTACAAACGGTTGGTATGACAATGCAAACTGCTTATTCAGGTAATACAGATGGAAAATTTAGAGCTGGAGAATATGAATATGATATCAACATCAAGTACAAC
Organism: Flavobacteriaceae bacterium; assembly: GCA_019752245.1. Taxonomy (GTDB): domain Bacteria; phylum Bacteroidota; class Bacteroidia; order Flavobacteriales; family Flavobacteriaceae; genus Flavobacterium. Next base: position 6,186 of record JAIEMH010000042.1, on the reverse strand, counting down.
GCTTTTGATAGAAAAAGTATCACTGATGTAAGTAATTTAATTTTTATTAACGCATCTGGTCAACAAATTAAATTATCACAATTTGCAACCATAAAAGAAGGTTCAGGACCAAGTCAGTTAGAAAGAAGAGATAAAACTGCTTCTGTAACAGTTCAAGGCCAAAATGTTGGAGTACCGGCAGGAACAATTGTTGGTCAATGGCAAGAAAAACTAGACAAATTACCAAAACCTACTGGCGTAAACTACATTTGGGGTGGCGATCAGGAAAACCAAAGTGAAGGTTTCGGAACATTAGGAGTTGCATTATTAGCTGCTATTATTTTAGTGTATCTTGTAATGGTTTCATTGTATGATAGTTTCGTACATCCATTTGTAGTATTGTTCGCAATTCCGCTTTCATTTATTGGAGCGATGTTGGCCTTGGCTTTAACAAATAATACACTAAATATTTTTACCATTCTTGGTATTATCATGTTAATTGGTCTAGTTTGTAAAAATGCCATTATGCTTGTAGATTATACCAATCAACGACGTAAAGCTGGCGAAACTATTAGAACGGCATTAATTCAAGCAAATCATGCAAGGTTGCGACCAATCTTGATGACTACAATTGCGATGGTTTTTGGTATGTTCCCAATTGCATTGGCTTCTGGAGCTGGAGCTGAATGGAAAAATGGTCTGGCTTGGGTAATTATTGGTGGATTAATTTCATCCCTTTTCTTAACTTTAATTGTAGTTCCTGTAATTTATATGATAATGGAAAAAATCATCAACAGACTTTCTAAAGGTGAAAAAACAGATTATGAAGCTGAGATGGTTGCCGATTATGAGCACAAAGAATTAAGTGAAGACGGATTCAATCCGAAACATACACTTTAAAAAGATAATTCTTATTAACATATAAACCTGTTCATTGATTTGAGCAGGTTTATTTTTTTTATTTTTTAAAATACTACTTTAAGTATAAAACATTGATACAAAAAAACTCCGAAATGATTCGGAGTTTTTTTTTAGTATGAGTTAGTTTTTAATTTTTATCAGCAATTGCTTCTTTATTCCAATTTTTTATTGATGCTACTGCTCCATTAGAATAATCTACTTCTGCTAATGTTTTATCATTCCAAAAAAACCATTTACCTGTTTTTTCTCCGTTAGTATATTCTGCAATAGCTACTTTAATTCCGTTTTCATTATAAGAAATCCATTTTCCATCTAATTTCCCATCTTTAAAGAAACCTTCTTGTTGAACTTGTCCATTATCGAAATAGTAAGTTGCTTTTACTAATCCATTTACTTCTTCTAATTTTGGTTCTTTACTCTGTGCGATTGTAAGTCCTGAAACCAACAAAGCCGCCATAATTACATATCTTTTCATAGTGTAGGTTTTTTAATTGTTTATAATAATATAACAAATGTAACAATTAATTTACACTACGCAAACTTTTACTTAACAATTTGATAACATTGAATGAAAATTTAACATTGGAACTATTTTAAAACTAAAAAATCCAACTTCCTAGAAACTAAGAAATTGGATTTTTAAATGTAATTTTATGAGTTTATTTATTCAATAAAGAATCTAATTTAGCAACTAGTTCAGGTGATGAAGGTCGTTCTGCATCTGCACTAACAACATTTCCTGCTGGATCAATTAATATAAATCTTGGAATAGAATTAATTCCAAACGATTTTATAAAATCTGACATCCAATTTTTATCAGCAAAAAGTTGAATTCCTCCAAGATTTTTGTCTTTTACAAACTTCACCCATTTTTCATGGTCTTTATCTTCATCAATAGAAATACTCACAAATTGAATATTTTTACCTTTATACTTTTCTTCAACTTTAGCCAAGAAAGGAATTTCTCCTCTGCATGGACCACACCAAGTTGCCCAAACGTCTATGTAAACATATTTACCTCTTAAGTCTTCTAGCTTAGTTTTTCCTCCTGCATGATTTTCATATTCAAATGATTTTGAAGCCTTACCAATAATTCCTTTTGTAAGCTGTGCATCTCTATAAGCCATTTGCATTCCAAGAAACTCTCTAGACATATTCTTTTTTACTTGAGCTTTAAAAACATCATCGAAACTTCCTTTTTCTAATTTTTCAAAATCACTTTTCTTTTTTGCTTCAAATACCACATAAAAATCATCTTTACTTTTATCAAAATTTGCTTCTTCAAAAGTTTCATTTGAAATAGAATTTTGAGCTAACAAATTATTTTCAGCTTCACCTTTTCCTTTAAAAGTTATTGACTCATCAAACATTTTAGCATCCATAGTTAAAAATAAGTCAAAACCATCCTTAAGATACAATTGCCCATACTCTACTCCATCAAATAAAGTATAAAAACCATCTTTTACTTCAAATGAATCCTTAAATAAACCTTTACCATCTACTTTTATTTCCTTAATAATCTTATTGGTGTTATCTTTAATATAAATAACATCTCCATTTCTATTGGTGATATCGGCCTGAAAACTTACTTTTCCTTGAGCAAATGCAATGGTTGTCGCTAGCATCAAAGACAAAAAGAAGAACAATTTTTTCATAAAATGTATTTTTAAATTTTAATTGTATCAAATATACTTATTTTATTTATCCACATAGTAAGATTAACAAAAATTTTCATGCCTAAATTAGCATTAAGTTTTTTACTTTTGCAAAAATTTTATTCCAAATGTATAGAAGTCATAATTGTGGCGAATTAAACGCCTCACATATTAATCAAGAAGTTACACTTGCTGGTTGGGTACAAAAATCAAGAGATAAAGGATTCATGAATTGGGTTGATTTACGCGACCGTTATGGAATTACACAATTGTTATTTGACGAAAGTCGTTCGGAAAAATCGGTTTTCGAATTGGCAAAAACACTTGGAAGAGAATTTGTAGTTCAAGTAAAAGGAACCGTAATTGAGCGTGAAGCCAAAAATAAAAATATTGCAACAGGTGAAATTGAAATTCTTGTAAAAGAAATGACAATTCTAAATGCAGCATTAACGCCACCTTTTACTATTGAAGATGAAACCGATGGCGGTGAAGACATCAGAATGAAATACCGTTACCTTGACATCAGAAGAAATCCTGTGAAAAACAGTTTGCTTTTCCGACACAAGGTAGCAATGGAAGTTCGTAAATATTTATCAGATTTGGATTTCTGTGAAGTAGAAACTCCTTATTTAATTAAATCAACTCCAGAAGGCGCAAGAGATTTCGTAGTTCCAAGTAGAATGAACGAAGGTCAGTTTTATGCCTTGCCACAATCGCCACAAACATTCAAACAATTATTAATGGTTGGCGGAATGGATAAATATTTTCAAATAGTAAAATGTTTCCGTGACGAAGATTTACGTGCCGATAGACAACCCGAGTTCACCCAAATCGATTGCGAAATGGCATTTGTAGAACAAGAAGATATTTTAAATGTATTTGAAGGATTAACACGTCATTTACTAAAAGAAATTAAAGGCATTGAAGTAGAAAAATTCCCAAGAATCACCTACGATTATGCCATGAAAACCTATGGAAATGACAAACCAGATATCCGTTTCGGAATGGAATTTGGAGAATTAAACGAAGTAGCACAACATAAAGAATTTCCAGTATTTAATGCAGCTGAATTAGTAGTTGGAATTGCTGCTCCAAATTGTGCAAATTATACTCGTAAAGAAATAGACGCATTAATTGATTGGGTAAAGCGTCCTCAAGTTGGTGCATCTGGAATGGTGTATGTAAAATGCGAAGCTGATGGAACTTATAAATCATCAGTAGATAAATTCTACGATCAAGAAGATTTAGCAAAATGGGCAGAAATTACTGGCGCAAAAACTGGTGACATGATTTTTGTACTTTCTGGTCCAGCTGACAAAACTAGAACACAACTTTCTGCGCTTAGAATGGAATTAGCAACGAGATTAGGATTGAGAAATCCTGCAGAATTTGCTCCATTATGGGTTGTAGATTTTCCGTTATTAGAATTGGATGAAGAATCTGGAAGATGGCATGCAATGCACCATCCATTTACTTCGCCAAAACCAGAAGACATGCAATTATTAGCAACAAATCCAGGAAAAGTTCGTGCTAATGCTTATGATATGGTGTTGAACGGAAACGAAATTGGTGGTGGTTCTATCAGAATTCACGATAAAGCTACACAACAATTAATGTTCAAATATTTAGGATTTACCGAAGAAGAAGCTAGAAATCAATTCGGATTTTTAATGGATGCTTTCCAATTTGGAGCTCCACCACACGGAGGTTTGGCATTTGGATTGGACAGATTGGTTGCAATTCTTGGCGGACAAGAAACTATTCGTGACTTTATCGCATTCCCAAAAAACAATTCTGGAAGAGATGTCATGATTGACGCTCCATCAGTTATTGATGACACTCAATTGAAAGAATTACATATAAAAGTTGAATTAAATTAATTTATATCAAATTCGCAACTTATTAGACAGCAACTATTTAAAAATTTATAAATAGTTGCTTTTTTATTTGTTTTTTGTTAATTATTCAAATATTTACCTGAAAATCATTTAATTACATTATCAAAAAAATAGTGTTTTTTCAACTTTTTATTTAATTTTTGTTTGCTATGTCAGAAATAAGTATATCTTTGACCATTATTAATAATTATTATTACACACAATGCGCACAGGAACAGTTAAATTTTTCAATGAATCAAAAGGTTACGGATTCATTACAGATGATGAAAATGGAAAAGACATTTTCGTTCATGCTACAGGTATTAAAGCAGAAAACTTAAACGAAGGAGACAAAGTTTCTTACGAAGAAGAAGAAGGAAGAAAAGGTAAAGTAGCTGCTCAAGTAGTAGTTATCGAAGACTAATATATATTATTTTTTGATTGCCTAAATGGTCAAACGCTCTGGAAATTTCAGAGCGTTTTTTTTTATTTAAAAAAATACTATTTAGAACTGGTTTAAATAAGTGATTTTAAGACATAAACAACAAAGGTTTATGTTTTCACTTTTGAGAATTAAATAATGCAATGTATATTTGTAGCTATTTTACAAAAATCAAAATTTTTAGGTACATGCAATCAACTCAACACGATTATTTACCAATACTAATGCAAGCTGGATTAGCTGTAGGATTTGTTGTGGCAACTATTATTGGCTCTAGTTTCCTTGGCCCAAAAAGACATTCCAAGAACAAAGATAAAAATTTCGAGTGCGGAATTGAATCTGTAGGTAATGCACGTATACCTTTTTCTGTAAAATATTTCCTAGTTGCAATACTTTTTGTGCTTTTTGATGTTGAGGTTATCTTTTTATATCCATGGGCAGTAAATTTCAAAGAATTAGGTGTAGACGGAATGATTAAAATGGTTATTTTTATGTTATTACTTTTGGTTGGTTTCTTCTACATCATAAAGAAGAAAGCACTAGAATGGGAATAAATTCAATTAAAAATTACTAATTAAAAATTAAAAATGAGTAATTCTAAAACAAATATGGTTGCTCCACCAGATGGAGTTACTGGAGAAGGTTTCTTCGCTACTAAACTAAACGACGTTGTTGGATTGGCTCGCGCTAATTCGCTTTGGCCTTTACCGTTTGCAACTTCTTGTTGTGGTATTGAGTTTATGGCAACAATGGCATCGCATTACGATTTAGCGCGTTTCGGTTCTGAAAGAGTAAGTTTTTCTCCTCGTCAAGCGGATATGTTAATGGTAATGGGAACAATTTCTAAAAAAATGGCACCTATTTTACGTCAAGTTTACGAACAAATGTCAGAACCTCGTTGGGTTATTGCTGTTGGTGCTTGTGCAAGTTCAGGTGGTGTTTTTGATACATATTCTGTATTACAAGGAATTGACAAAGTTATTCCTGTTGATGTTTACGTTCCAGGTTGTCCGCCAAGACCAGAACAAATTGTTGATGGCGTAATGCAATTACAAGAATTAGTCAAGAACGAATCTGTTCGCAGAAGAAGTTCTCCAGAATATAAAGAATTATTAGCTTCTTACAACCTATAATATGGCTTTAGAAACGACAAAAATACAGGAAATTATTTCTCAAAAATTTGGCAACAAAGTGCTGAATTTTGCAATGAGCAGAGATATTTTTTCTTTCGAAGCAACTCCAGATGCAATTCATGAAGTAATTCGAACTCTAAAAGTTGACGAAAACTTAAATTTCCACTTCCTTACCGATT
>JAIEMH010000262.1 GCA_019752245.1 Flavobacteriaceae bacterium | reverse complement strand
TGAATTAAGTAAATAAATTGATTGAAGAAATTTTTAAAAATAATACTTTCAATATTTGAATCGATTTTGAAGCTTGTTTGTTTTTTAATCGAATTGTTTTTTTTCTGATTTTCTATAAATGGTTAAGGTAACTTGTGAATCTTTTTCGCCTTTTAATTTGCTGTAAAGCACTTCATTTTTAAATTTTTTACCAAATAATTTAAAGTTATCAGCATAAAGAATTCTATCACCTTCTTTAATTCCTGCTTTTTCTGCCGGACCATTTTCTATGGGTTTTATTACAGCAATGGTATCGTTGTAGGCATAGAAGTTTACTCCAATTCCCACAAAATCACCTTTCATACTTTCGGCAACGGCAGTTTGCTCACTTGGCGGAACATAAACTGAATGCGGATCGAGATTAGCAAGAATATTTGTAACTGTTAAATCTACAATAGAATCGGTTTTTACATCGTCTACATATTCATTGTCAATGAAATTGATTAGTTTATTGAGTTTGGTTTTATAGTCATTCTTGGCCAAAGATGGTTTTTGAATTGGGTAATTTATAAATCCGCCAATAACTATTCCCAATGCTACGCAGGAGAAAAAAAGTAATGGTATGTAGATTTTATTGATTTTCATTGGGATTATTGTATTTTAACCTATCAAAAATACGAACGTTTTTATTGTATGAACGTTAAACATATCATATTATTTTTTAAAAGTAAACTAAAATTTACTCCAAATCCTCAATTTGAACAACTTCAATTCCAGCTTTCTCTAGAAAATCTATTCCTGATGTATCACGGTATCCGTTTTTGTACACGACGCGTTTTATTCCCGATTGATGAATTAACTTACTACAGTCTTTACAAGGAGAAAGTGTTATGTACAAGGTTGCATTGTCACAGGATTGTGTAGAACGCGCTACTTTTAATATTGCGTTTGCCTCGGCATGAAGCACGTACCATTGTGTTAATCCTTCTTCGTCTTCGCAACAGTTTTCAAAACCTGATGGTGTGCCGTTGTAGCCGTCGGAAATTATCATTCTATCGCGAACAATTATTGCACCTACTTGCTTGCGCTTGCAATAAGAGAGTTTGCTCCATTCGGCAGCGATTCTTAAATAGGCTTTGTCGTATTTATTTTGTTTTTTGTCTTTCATGTTTTTTTTTCCACTGAGTCACTAAGTCACAAAGTTTATTTTTTATTAATTAGTTCTTGAAGAATTGCATCTAGCTTTCCTTCACTATATCCGAATTCTTTTTTAATTATTTTACCATCAGGATTTATTAAAATAAAAGTTGGTGTTCCATCTGTACCATATAATTGTGATATCCTACCGCCGATTCCTTCTCCATTCCACAAAGAAACCCATTTAATTTTATGTTCCATGTATCCTTCTTTCCAAGTTTTTTCTGTTTTGTCACCACAAAATGTTACAATTTGTACTACATCTTTATATTTATCATCTATTTTTTTTAAATCATCATTTGATAAAATACAAGCATAACAATAAGTTTGAATGAAATCCAGTAAAATATATTTCCCTTTATAATCTGAAAGTTTGTGAGGAATACCATTACTGTCTTTGGCTTGAAAATCTTCAAAATAATCGCCTTCTTGTAAAACTTTTTCCAATTCTAAATAAACTTTGATTGCTTTGCCATCATCAGTTTGTTTTAACTTGTCATCAAGCAAAGTATATAGTTTGCCTACTTCTTCTTTTCCAATTTTATCTTTTAAGTAAAAAAGCTCCATTACTGATCTATAAGTATTTGGCTGCGATTTTATATAAGATATTTTAAAAATATCGATTTGACGGTCAATATTAGAACGATTTAAACGATCAAAATCAATTTCTTCTTTTTTGTATTTCAAAGAATCATTACTTTTCTCACCAATTAAATTATTAATGCTATCCCACTTATTTTGAAGTTTTTCATATCCTTTCTCAAATAATTTATTTTCATCATAACTTTTTGACCCACTGACTAAAATCTTTTCTGGAAAATCTTTTTTATCGCCTGATATAGTCACACTTTTATTGTCAATGTAAAAAAACATGCTGTAATATGTAGTATCTTCTTTAATATCTAAATAGAGTTTTTTAGATTCATAAGTAGATGGATTTTGAAATGTAAATTTGTTGTTTTTGATTTTACTCTTTTGGATAACATCACCAATTTCTAAATCGCCTAAAAAAACCTCAGTTCCATCTTTAAAACCTGAAATTCTTCCAGAAATATTAGTTTTTTGTGAAAACAACATCACTGAAAAAAAGAAAAAAAATACTATAAATGATAGTTTCATTATTGATGTTTAATACTTTGATTTCATTCAAATAGTTAACAAATTAACCCTGATTGCGCTTGTATCCTTTTTTTAAATGAATATTATAATCATTATAAAATTCCAAAAAGATACTTCTAAAAGCAGGTATTACCATTACAAATATAACTACTGATTCGCTCCTAATGCAACTTATTTTCTCCAAATTGGGCTATCAATAATTAATGGTACTACAACGCCTATAACAAAACTTGACATGATGAGTGTAAAATCGCGTCTGTTGAAGCGTAAAAGTGTTTGAACAATGAAGGCTAAAATTAAAACTGCTATTACAACTATTATTTGTGCAGCTTCAATACCAAGTGCGAATTCTATTAATGGCGCTAATTTATCTGATGGTTTTCCAGGCAAAAGTGCTTTGAAATAATTGGAAAATCCTAATCCGTGAATGATTCCGAAGAAAATGGTTACTCCAGCAATAAAAGTTAGACTTCCGTTTTTGGATGATTTTCCTGCGGTTAATAGATTGAAAAAAGCAGTGATTAAAATGGTGATTGGAATTAGCAATTCGACCAAACTTGCTTTTACTGAGACAATATTAAATACCGATAACACTAATGAAAGTGTGTGTCCAAGTGTAAAGAACGAAACAAGAATAAGAATTCGTTTCCAGTCTTTGGCAACATAAGGCACAGTTAATGCTATTAAAAAAAGAATATGGTCATAGCCATAAATGTCTAAAACGTGGTTGAGTCCTACTTTAAAAAAGATCCAAAATTCGTTCATTGTGGTTGCTATTTGTCAATTTTATAGATGTAAACTTACAATTAATTTTGAATTTGCATTAAAAGATTCTCTTAAATTCGATGAAAAACATTTTCGGTTTTTGAGGAAATTGAATTATATTTGCAATATAAAACCGTAATAATTATGTCATTTTCAGATTTATTTGATAGCGAATTTAAAGATAGAAATAAAGGTCATTTTTCAGCAATTGTTCGTGTTGCTATTGCAGATGGCGATTTGAGTAAAGAGGAAAAGGAATTTTTAGACAAACTTGCTGTAAGGTTAGAAATATCGACAGCAGAATATGAGGAGATTCTAGAAAACCCAATGAAGTATCCAATTAACCCTCCTTATTTACATTCACAACGTTTGGAGCGTTTGTATGATTTATCGAGAATGGTTTATGTAGACCATATTCTTGGGCCAAAACAAAAAGAAATTTTAACTAAGTTTGCTTTAGCACTTGGTTTTACTCCAGGAAACGTGCCTTTTATTGTTGACAAAGCATTGTCATTGTTGGTGTTAAATGTAGATTCTGACACCTTTGTGTATGAAATGACACATATGAATAAATAATATATTCTATAGTAAATATTGAAAAAGCTCTAATTTATTAGGGCTTTTCTAGTTTTAAAACGGTATAAATAGTTTCGTATATTTCTTCTTTTTTAAATGGTTTTACAACATATCCGTTGAAACCCAAAGCGTCTAAAATACCTTTTTCTTTTTTTACAACATGTCCAGAAACACCTATAATTGGTATAGCGTTAATCTTGGGGTTTAAATTACTTCTTATTATTGAAGTAGCTTTTATGCCATTCATCTGTGGCATTTCTTTATCCATAAAAATTAAATCATACTGATTTCTTTCAATCATTTCTAATGCTTGCAGTCCATCATTGGCAACATTTATATTAAATCCGCCATGATTGAGCAATAATTTCATTAATAGCAACTGATTAATTTCGTCATCTTCAACAATTAAAACATCTAATTTATGATTTATTTTAATGTAATCAAATGACTTTAAATCGCTTACACTAAAATCATCCATCATCAATGGAAGCTCAATAGTAAACGTTGTTCCGTAATTGATTTCAGTTTGATAATCAATAGTTCCGCCCATCAATGCCACTAAATTAGAAACTATTGAAAGTCCTAAACCTGATCCGTCAATTTTTTTGGAATTATGTAGTTTCTTAAAACTTTGAAAAACCTCGTCTTTATTGTCTGTTTTAATTCCAACTCCTGTATCAGTAACTTTTATCTGAATTAGTGCAGAATCACTATTGAATTCTTTTACTAAAACCGAAAGTTTAACGCTTCCTTTTTTGGTAAATTTTACAGCATTATCAAGCAAATTAATAATAATTTGAACTATACGGGTTTTATCACCAATTACAAACCTTGGTAGTTTTTCATCTTTTATAACCTGAAAGTCAAGGTTTCTGGCTTTAGTTTTTGGTGAAATGATTTTTTCAATGTGGCGAATCATTTCTATTAAATCGAACGAATTGTTATTAATTCGTATTTCTCTCATTTCAATTTTAGACAAATCCAAAATATCATCAACTAATTCCTTTATGTGATTATTAGTTTCTTTTAATAATTGAATAATTTCTTTTTGAGAAGCTGTTAAATCTGACTTTTCTAGCATTCCAACAAACCACAATGAAGCACTAATTGGCGTTCTTAAATCATGACTAACATTAGCAAGAAATTTATTTTTGAAGTTTTTTTCCGATTCTAATTGCTGATTTTTTAAATCGGTAAGATGAAAACTCAATACCGATTCGTTTTTTTCTTGCGCAATGCTTTGAAAATTATTGTAATGATAAGTAAAATCAATAAAAATTATAAACGGATTTATAGAATTGGAACCCGAATTAAAAATAACATCGATAGTTCGTTTAACCGCATTAACATCAATATGTATACAACTAAAAGTAAACTCTTGATTATCGAGCTCAATTAGCGAAAGAATGGTTTCAAAAAAAGGATGAAAACTAGAAATAGATTTATTTAAAGCTATTACATACAATAAGTTATCAGAATCTGTAACAATTCCTTGTTTGTTTAAAACTACAATTTGTGTTTTGTTGTAAAGGTATTTATTCCTAATTTCTTCAAACATTGTAAACCATTTTAAATCCAATAGTTTGAAATAAATTTTCTACTTCACGTCCTTCTTTTGCACTTGCGTAAAAATCAATTTCAATATTTTTAGAAGCCAATGAAGATTTAAAATTTTCTACATCAATTAAATCTGCTTTATTGGCAACCGAAACTATTTGCACTGCTGGATAATTGGTTTTTAGAAAAGCAATTTCTTCGTTAAAGTGCTCATAAGTTTGCAATCGGGTTGGATCAATAACATACACAAATCCTGAAGTTCCAAGCAAATAAGAGGAACGCACTTTTTGAATATCGTCTTTTCCTTCAATGTCCCAAATGATTAACGTTAGGTTTAATTCTTCTATTTTAATTTCTTTTTTTAAAATATGAACCCCAATGGTAACGGTATAATTATCTGAAAAAGTATTGTGCACAAAACGACTTATTAGGGAAGATTTTCCTACGCCAAAATGCCCAACTAGAACTACTTTTTTGGAACTATTCATTCTCTATAAATTCTTTTAACTTTGTTGCAATATGTTCTTTGTCAATTGCATCCGATTTTATATGAGATGCAATATCAAATAATTTATTCTCCAGTTTATTCTTGAATGCAGTATTAAATCCACCCGAAATTACTACAGCAAAATAATAAGCCGTAAAATTTTGAATGTGAATTTCAAACAATTCGTACTGTATCAATTCCAAGCTTTGTTGGTCTTTTTTGAAAGCGTCTTCCACAAAACTTTTAATAGCTGTGAGCATTCCTGCAATCATATCTTCATCAATACTTTCCTGCTTAGAAATACTCGACATAAGTAAACCCGAACCTTTTTCAATAATAAAAATCTGTTCAACTTTTGGCTCATTTAATTCGGCAATTATCATGTCTTGTTCAGAAACTCCGGTGAATTTTGACAGTACTTTACGCTTAATTCCTTTATAGGAAAGAGTGTTTTGAATTTGATAATTAATGTTATCCGACAAGACTTTCATTTCTTGTTGAATGTATTTTTTTATCATTTTACCAATAATTGGAAACAAAATTTCGACCACTTTATCTTGCGAATTTTTAATTTCCGACGATAATGCCTTGGTAATTGTTGGTCCAAGTTTTTCTGGAATTTCCTCGGTATAGGTTTCTAGTTTTTTATCAATAATACCGTCTACTTTTGTTGAAAGTTTGTCTGGAGTATTGATTGTATCTTCTATTGCGTCAAGTTTTTCGAGAATATTTTGCGCAAAATCTCTATCCTCATTAAGAAGAAGTTCTTTGAGCTTAATTAATTTCTCTGAATCTGTCATAAAAAACTAGTTAGTCTTTCATAATCTTTTCACCCATAGAAACCAGTAATGTTCCAAGTAAATTTCTATCGACTTTCTTGTGGTTTAACTCGTCTGTTTTATCGTTCATACTGTTTTCAAGATCAGTAATTCTGATGTTTAAATCGGTAGCTAAATTATCGATAGTTGCATTTAATTCTTTACGCGTTTCAGCAATGAAATCTTCGAGTTCTTCTTTTCTTTTCTCGACATGGTTTTTTATAGCTTGAAATTCCTGATCTATTTGTTGAATGTTTTCACCAAAAATAAGGTTTTTGATAGCTTCCAATCTTTGAGAAGACTCCAACGGATTTACGGCTGCAACTTCATTTTCTTTTGATTGATTTTTGGACATATAAGCAAGTAGTTTTTGTGAAAAAAAATGTTTGTAAATCTAGTAATTTTCTTTTAACAACGCTACTTTTGAGTATTTTAAGTTTCTGTAGAATAAGTTCTACAAAAGAGACGCTTTCATGAATTCTTCAGCCTTGCAAACCATGTTGTAGCTTCCACAGAAAAAAGGAACACGTTGGTGCAATTCTGTAGGCTCAATTTCCATAATTCTGTTATATCCATCAGATGCTTTTCCGCCTGCTTGTTCTGCAATAAACGCCATTGGATTACATTCATAAAGCAATCTAAGCTTACCGTTTGGCGCTTTAGAACTTGTTGGATAAATATAAATCCCACCTTTAATCATGTTTCTATGAATATCAGAAACTAAACTTCCAATGTATCTTGAAGTATAAGGACGATCACCTTCTTCTAGTTGACAGTATTTAATATAATCTTTAACTCCTTGCGGAAAATGAACATAATTTCCTTCATTGATAGAATAAATACTACCATCCTTAGAGAACTGCATGTTAGGATGCGAAAGGTAAAAAGTTCCTATTGCCGGATTCAAAGTAAACCCATTTACACCATGACCAGTTGTGTAAACCAACATTGTTGATGTTCCATAAATAACATATCCAGCCGCAACTTGATGAATTCCTTTTTGAAGAAAATCCTCGCTCTGCACTGGTGTTCCAATAGGTGTTACACGACGAAAAACCGAAAAAATTGTTCCCACAGAAACGTTCACATCAATATTAGACGAACCATCCAAAGGATCCATCAATACAACATATTTATTGTTATGGCTTTTATCTGAACCTGCAACGGTAATAAAATCATCATTTTCTTCTGATGCAATTCCGCATACAATTTCACGATTGATTAAGGTTTGAATAAAAACTTCATTGGCATAAACATCTAATTTTTGTTGGTCTTCACCTTGAATATTTTGTTCGCCTGCAGCGCCAACAATATCAACCAATCCTGCTTTGTTTACTTTGTAATTAACGACTTTTGCCGCCAAACGAATGGAGTTGATGATTCGTGATAATTCTCCAGAAGAATATTGAAAAGCATTTTGGTTTTCAATTATAAATTCACCTAATGTTGTGTTGCGTGTTTCCATTAACGAAATCGATGTAGTTGTTTGTGCAAATATCGCTTTTTTTATTAAATTTCAAATCATGAACACGAATTAATACTACAAATTTATTCTCAAACTTATTTTATCTTTGCTGTTCAATTTTTTAAATTTTAAATCATGAAAATTAAATCATTTTTGGCACTTGTATTTTTAGTAACTTTAAATTTTTCAAATGCAAATGCACAAATAAATTTAGGCGAAAAAGCTCTTGGAGCACTACAAAATGGAGTCGCAAGTTTTACCTTTTCTAATGAAGATGCGGCGAAATTATCCAAAGAAGCGGTTCGAAAAATGGATTCAACTAATGTTGTTGCTGGTCCAAAAGACGGTTACAGTTTACGACTAAACAGAATTTTTGGAAAGCATGCCGCCGAAAATGGTTTGGCTTTAAACTATAAAGTATACCTAACAAAAGATGTAAACGCATTTGCAACAGCAGACGGAAGCGTTCGCGTTTTTTCTGGCTTGATGGACATTATGGACGACAACCAATTGCTTGCTGTTATTGGTCACGAAATTGGTCACGTTGCTAACGAAGATACGAAAGATGCCATGAAAGCGGCTTACAGAAAAGCAGCAGTTATTGGAGCAGTTTCATCACAATCCGATAAAGTTGCTAAACTTACAGACAGTCAATTAGGTCAAATTGGAAGCGCTATGATTGACAGCAAACACAGTAGAAAACAAGAATCTGAAGCCGATACTTTTTCGTATGATTTTATGAAACGCAATGGTTATAATGTCAATGCTGTAGAGTCGGCATTTGCACTTTTAGCAAGTCAAAGTGGTGGATCTTCAGCTGATTTTTTAACGAAAATGATGAGTTCGCATCCAGATCCAAAAGACAGAGCAGAAACTGCAAAACAAAGAGCTATTGCAGATGGTTTATACAAAGCTTATGTTCAAAAAGCAATTAGTAACAAAGCCGTTGCTGTTAAAACTCCTGCTAAAAAAACTACTAAGAAAAAGAAATAATAAATTTTCTGAAATTCTAGTTTTTAATTTCCCAAATTCCAATTAGTATCCATTGGAATTTGGGATTTTTTTTTACTTTTACGAATCTAAAAAGCCCAAAAAACTAAAAAAATGATTATTAGAAAAGGAACTTCTCAAGATATGCCATCGGTATTAGCATTGATAAAAGAATTGGCCGTTTTTGAAAAAGAGCCCGATGCCGTTGTGGTTACTGTAGACGATTTAATTCGTGATGGTTTTGCAGAAAACCCATTGTTTCATACATTTGTAGCTGAAGTTGACCAGCAAATTATAGGAATTGCGCTTTATTATTACAGATATTCTACTTGGAAAGGCAGAACAATTCACCTTGAAGACTTAATTGTAAAAGAAGACCAACGCGGTACTGGTGCAGGTTTTGCGCTTTACAGTGAAATTATCGCACAAGGAAAACGCGATAATGTAAGAAGAATTGAATGGAATGTTCTCGATTGGAATACTCCAGCAATTGAATTTTACAAAAAAAGCGGCGCAAAAATACTTGCCGATTGGGATGTAGTTCAAATGGATGAAAACGGAATTAATCAATTTCTAGAAAAAAACAATCTTAAGTCTTAATACTAATTATAAATGAGAATTTTCAAATTTGGTGGCGCATCAGTAAAAGATGCCGATGGGGTAAAAAATGTATTTGATGTATTGCAAAAAGTAGGTCATGAAGATGTACTAATTGTAATTTCTGCAATGGGAAAAACAACCAATGCATTGGAAATTGTAATCAAAAATTATTTTGAAAAATCTAACGAATTTCATGCTTCGTTGCAAGAAGTTAGAAAATACCACAACCAAATTTTATTAGACTTATTTGACGATGAAGAACATGATGTTTTCTTTGCTGTAAACAGTCATTTTGCCGATTTAGAATATTTTTTAAGAAGCAATAAATCTCCAAATTACAACTTTGTTTACGACCAAGTAATTAGTTTTGGTGAGATAGTTTCTACTACAATTGTTAGTCATTATTTTAATCATCAAGGGTTAAAAAACAATTGGATTGATGTTAGAAATTTCATCAAAACCGATGCCACTTATCGCGATGCCAATGTAGATTGGGATCAAACGCAAAAATTAATTTCAAAAGGTGTAAAGAAAAAAACACTACACATTACACAAGGATTTTTAGGTTCAGACGAAAACAATTTTACCACAACTCTTGGTCGAGAAGGTTCCGATTATACAGCGGCAATTTTCGCCTATTGCTTGAGTGCAGAAAGTGTGACGATTTGGAAAGATGTTCCTGGTGTGATGAATGCCGATCCACGATATTTTGAAAATGCGATTCTCTTGAATCAAATTTCGTATCGCGAGGCTATCGAGTTGGCGTTTTATGGCGCAACAGTAATTCACCCAAAAACGCTACAACCTTTACAGAAAAAAGAAATTCCGCTTTTTGTAAAATCATTTATAAATCCGTTGTTGCCTGGAACTTCGGTTTCTAAAGGTGAAGATTTAGATCCAAAAACGTCTTGTTTTATCATCAAGAAAAACCAACTATTGATTTCGCTTTCGTCTATAGATTTTTCTTTTATTATGGAAGAAAACATCAGCGAGATATTCGGATTGCTCCACAAATACAAAATCAAAGTAAGTTTAATTCAAAATACAGCCATTAGTTTTTCTGTTTGTATTGAAGATAAATTTGGAAATTTCAATGAACTGAAAACCATTTTATCAAAAAAATTCAAAGTTTCCTTTTTACTATTATTAAGGCTAATTTTAATTTTGTGCTTTTAAAGAAGGTAGGTTGGATTATTTACTTTAGATACCTTCAGGTTATTTTTTTTTTGTTGGAACTAATGGCTCTTATTTTCTTTCA
>JAIEMH010000259.1 GCA_019752245.1 Flavobacteriaceae bacterium | reverse complement strand
GAGGTGCGAAATACGAAGATTTAAAATAAATACAAACAAAAAAACACAAAGCAATTGCTTTGTGTTTTTTTGTTTGTATTTAGTGATTCAATAAATCTTATCTAATGTTTTGATTCAAAATCAAATCGATATATAAATTTATTTTGTCTTTTAGGTCTTTTCTTTGTGAAATAAAATCTAAAAATCCGTGTTCCAATAAAAATTCTGAAGTTTGAAATCCTTCTGGTAAATCTTTTCCAGTAGTATCTCTTACAACTCTTGGTCCAGCAAAAGCAATTAATGCGCCAGGTTCAGCAATGTTAATATCGCCTAGCATGGCATAAGAAGCAGTTGTTCCTCCAGTTGTTGGATCTGTACATAGAGAAATATACGGAATTTTTGCTTCGGCCAATTGTGCTAATTTTACAGATGTTTTTGCTAATTGCATTAATGAATAAGCAGCTTCCATCATTCTAGCACCACCAGATTTAGAAATCATTACAAACGGAACATTATTTTTTATAGAATAATCAATTCCACGAGCAATTTTTTCACCAACAACGGCACCCATTGAACCTCCAATAAAAGCAAAGTCCATACAACAAACTACCAAATCGTTCCCTTTAGATTTTCCAACGCCAGTTCTTACCGCATCTTTCAATTTGGTTTTGTCCATAACGTCTTTCAATCGTTCAGAATATTTTTTGGTATCTACAAAATGTAATGGATCTTTAGAAGTCATTTTGGCATCCAATTCTTTGAATTCATTATTGTCGAACAATATTTCAAAATATTCTTTACTACCAATTCTAACATGAAAACCATCTTCTGGACTTACCCATAGATTGCGCTCTAGTTCGTCGGCATCAATAATTTTTCCAGTTGGAGATTTATACCAAAGACCTTTTGGAACGTCTTTTTTGTCTTCGGTTGCGGTTGTAATTCCTTTTTGTGTTCTTTTAAACCAAGCCATATTTTATTGAATAGTGTAAAATGTAAAATTGTAAAATGTAATTTTGTTTTTACATTATACAATTTACAGCATACAGTTTTATAAAGTGTTTACGTTATTTAAATCAGCAAAAGCTTGTTCTAATCTTGTGTTGAAAGTAACTTCTCCTTCACGAACCCATTTTCTTGGGTCGTAATATTTTTTGTTTGGAGCATCTGATCCTGTTGGGTTTCCTATTTGAGATCTTAAATAATCAATATTATCAACCATATAATCACGAATTCCTTCAGTGAAAGCAAATTGTAAATCGGTATCAATATTCATTTTTACAACTCCATAACCAATTGCTTCTCTAATTTCTTCTAAAGTAGATCCAGAACCACCATGAAAAACAAAATCTACAGGATTTGGACCTGTATTGAATTTATTTTGAACATAATCTTGAGAATTTTTCAAGATTTTCGGAGTTAATTTTACGTTTCCGGGTTTGTAAACACCGTGAACATTTCCAAAAGAAGCTGCAATTGTAAATCTTGGAGATACCTTTAAAAGTTCTTCATAAGCATAAGAAACTTCAGAAGGTTGTGTGTATAATTTTGAACTATCAACATCAGAATTGTCAACACCATCTTCTTCGCCACCAGTAATTCCTAATTCAATTTCTAATGTCATTCCCATTTTACTCATTCGAGTTAAGTAGGTTTTACAAATTTCGATATTTTCTTCAATTGGTTCTTCTGATAAATCAATCATGTGAGAAGAAAATAATGGTTTTCCTGTTTCTGCAAAATGTTTTTCAGAAGCATCTAACAAACCGTCAATCCAAGGCAATAATTTCTTTGCACAATGGTCTGTATGAAGAATAACAGTAGCTCCATAAGCTTCTGCCAAAGTGTGAATGTGTTTTGCTCCAGCAATTGCTCCAGCGATAGCTGATTTTTCGCCAGCATTTGAAAGTCCTTTTCCTGCATTAAATTGTGCTCCACCATTAGAAAACTGGATGATAACAGGCGCGTTTAATTTGGCAGCAGTTTCTAAAACTCCATTAATTGTATTTGACCCAGTTACATTTACAGCAGGAAGTGCAAATCCTTTTTCTTTAGCGTAAGCAAATATTGCTTGAACATCATCTCCAGTTGCAACTCCAGGTTTAATATTATGTGACATTTTGTTGTTGTTTTTTAGTTAATCCCGATACTTCGGGTTACAAAAGTAATAATTTCTAAAATTAGAAAGGATAATTTATTCCAATATTTAATACCGATTTAGAAAAATTCAATTCTTTAAACCATCTTTCGTTTTCTAATTTTGCTGGGTTGTAAGTTTTAAAGCCCAAGTCAAATCTAACTACAAACAATCCTTGATCGTATCTTATCCCAAGTCCAGTGCCAACTGCAAACTCTTTTATAGATTTAATTCCTTTAAATTTATAGTCTTCATCTTTTACATCGTCAAAAATATTCCAAATGTTTCCTACATCACTAAAAAGTGCGCCATTAAATTTTCCGAAAAGATTGTAGCGTAACTCAGCACTAAAAGCTAATTTTAGATTAGCTTCGTTAAAGTCATTTATTCCTCCACTGCTTCCTGGTCCAAGGCTGTAAGGTTGCCAAGCGCGATTGTCATTTGATCCGCCAGAAAAATAACTTCGCGAAAAAGGAACACTCTTTGAATTTCCATAAGGAACTGCTAAGCCAGCAAATGATCGTACCGCTATTACTTTTTTTCCAAAAAATGTCCAGTGTTTGATGTATTCAAATTCTCCTTTTAGGTATTGTGAATATTCTACTTGAAAAAAAGTATTTGCACCACCTTGTTTATCTAATTGTTTGGATGCTCTTGCTAATATAGATAGTAAATTTCCAGCTGATTCTATTTTAGTTTTATAAGAATAAAAATTATTGTCATAAAGTCCTCTACTTGTAGATTTAGAATAGCTTAGGCTTGTGGCAAAAATTAAATTGTTTTCGGTTAATCTTTTTCTACGTTCTTCTATGCTTCTAATTGTTTTTAAATCACCGGCAGATACAGTGCCAGCTAAAGAACCTGCCAAAACATCATTAACAAAGCCATTTGTGCCCGATTCAATTATTAAATTATTATTAGTGTCAAAATAATTTGTATTGTTAGAGTAAATTTTTGCTAAAAGATTAAGTGCATTGTAAGATGATTGATAAATGTTGAAATAGTTACTAACATTTACATTTTTTACAAATTGAATGTTTAAAATATCAAATCTAAACGAGGTGTTTCTTTTTGGTGACCAATTGTATGAAAATGAACTTGTAAAGTTTTGTTTGTCTAGTCCTATATTTCTTTGTTTTGCAAAACCTACGCTGAAAACAGTTGAAGGAATCATGCTTTTTGCAATAATTTTTTCTGTATTGAATGGAAAAAATATTCTAGGAAAATTCAATTTAGCATCAACACCAATTTCAGAAATATTGAAGAAATTATTGTTAGGATTAGCTAAATCTCTTGAGGCACCAACATTTCCTCTAAAGCCAATTTCAAATGTTTCTGCACCGTTAAATACATTTCTAATTCCTAGAGAAGTGTTTCCAGATATTCCAAAATCTTGAATGTTTGAATGGGTAAAATCTACAGATGCTCCAAAGGTGTATTTTTTTCTTGGTGTTAAAAAGATATTGGCAATTAGATAATTATCGTCTTTTGGGTCTACTTTATATTGTATTGTTGGATAATTAAAAACCCTAAGATTGCTTAAATACCTTGTTGTAAGTACACTATTATTGTCAGAATATAGGCTTCCTTTTGTTATAAATACTGCGTCGGTTACTGATTTTGGTCGGTATTTTAATTTTTTTTCACTGTAAAGAACGAAGTTTTTGTATTCTAAACTGTCTTTGATTTTAATATCATTTGCAGTAGAAGAATGATCGGTATAAATGGCTACTTTACTTATTTTATAAAGTTTAAATGGTGCTGTTTTAGAAGAATCATTTTCTCTATAAGAATAATCTTTGATGATTAAATTTACATTTACTTTTTTCTCAGTATTTATAGTATCAAGTGTGTAGGTAATATAGTTTTGCTGAAATAAATAAGCGCCATTGTTTCTAAAATGAGTTGTAATTCTATTTCGCTCGTTGTTGAAATCTTCTGTACTGTATTGGTTTTTGGTTTTTACCAAAGAATTATTTTTTCTGTTTTGGTATAAAGAATCTAAAGCAGGTGTTTCAATTGAAGTGTTTATACTGTCAATAATATAGGGTTTGTCTAATGCGATTTTGTATTTTAAATTTGTTTTTTTTGTTGTTAAAGTGTCGTTAGAATAATTTGCTTTTACATCAAAATAACCTTTATTATAAAAATAAGATTCTAATCTTTTTAATGATTTTTTAGTACTTATAGTATCAAAAATAACTGGTGCTTCTCCTGTTTTTTGTAAAAAATTACTCCATCCAGAAACCAAAAACGATTTTCCAAGACGTTGAACTTGTTTTTCTGAAAGTAATTTTGCCAGTCTTTTATGTCTATTTGGTTTTTTGTTCAACCATTTTGCATACGAGGTATCTGCATTTTTTTTAGCTAGATTGTATAAGTTTAAGCGCAAACGATAGCCTAATATAGAACTATTTGGTTTTTGGTATAATTGACTAAATACATTTTCATCTTTGGTTTCTTTATCATCAATACTGATTTCGTTTTTTACCAAAAGACGCTTCCCATTGGGAACACGTTTTGTTGCATTACATCCAATAATAATAAGTCCTATTAAAATAAATAATGATATTTTTGTAATGCAGTTTCTCAAGGGTTTTAAAATTTAATTCAAAAGTACATTTTTTTATGGTTAGTAAAAACCAAATAAAGCTAATTACTAGTTTACAGCAAAAAAAATACCGACAAATTCATCAATTGTTCATTGCTGAAGGTGTAAAGGTAATTCAGGAATTGGTACAATCAAATTTCGTGCTAGAACATTTGTTTGTGACTGAAACAATTTTTGAAAGTATAAATGTATCAAAAAAGACATTAATTTCTGAAGCAGACTTAAAGAAATTGTCTTGTCTTGCTACACCAAACAATTGTTTGGCATTATTTAAAATCCCTACACAAAAACCCGAAATTACTAAAGGTTTGATAGTTGCCCTAGACGATATTAGAGATCCAGGAAATTTAGGAACAATTATTAGATTGTGTGATTGGTTTGGTATTGAGCAAATTGTTTGTAGTGAGCAAACTGTTGATGTTTATAATCCAAAAGTTGTTCAAGCAACAATGGGTTCAATTTCTAGAGTTAACCTTTCATATGTAGACTTGCACCTGTATATTAAAAAAACTGAATTGCCTATTTTTGGAACTTTTATGGATGGTAAAAACGTCTATAAAGAAATACTTCCAAATGAAGGGATTCTAATTTTGGGTAACGAAGCCAACGGAATTTCTGAAAAGATTGAGAAACTAGTTCAATATAAATTGGCTATTCCTCGTTTTGGAAATTTACAACAAACAGAAAGTTTGAACGTGGCTACAGCAACTGCAATTTTTTTAAGTGAATTTAAGCGTGGTTTTAGTGAAATGTAAAGTTTACAAATACACCTCTAGATTTCATTGATCCAATATTTCCAGTCCATGGACTTGCTGGATTGCTATCTCTAATTAGCTCATCATTCATTCCAAAAACACCTCTTATGGATGGAGAAAACTTGAAATATTCAAGGTATAAATCTATTCCAAAACCAATTTGATAGTTTTGTGTCCAAGGTTTAACTCTAAAACGTTGTTGGTAATTATCATCAATAGATTTAGAATTACTAGCCAAGTTTAAAGTAGCAGAGACACCACCAACAAGATAAGGTCTAATATTACCTATTCTTTTAGAAGAAAATTTAAGTAATAACGGAAAGTCTATATAAGTAGAGCGAACTTCTCTTTCTCGGTCTATTTGTCTTGTAAAACCTGAATAGGTTAGATTTCTTTGAGAATAATACAATCCTGGTTCAAATCGTAAATTAACATATTCATGAAGTCTTAAGTCACCAACCAATCCCACATTGAAACCAGTATTTGACTTTACTAATATGTCAACATTTGGAGTGTTAATGTAGTCAAACTTGAAATCGTAGGTGTTAAAACCCAAATAATAACCCCAATAAACACGCTGTTTATCAAAGTTTTCAAGATTGATAATTGGATCTCTAGAGAAAATACCTTTCGTTTGCGATTGGCTTTGTAAACTAAAAATTAGTAATAAAATATAAAATAGTCTCTTCATTTTTATGCTTTTCCAACAACTCGGAATTTGTTGGTTTTATTTTTTTGATGCCGAATAAATTGTAGCTACTCCAAATGTTTGTGGCAAAGCTACAACATCTATAAACCCATTTTTTCTCAAAATATTGTTTAACGCTTCGCCAAATGGAAAAACAGAGGCCGATTCTGATAAATATCCATAGGCAACATTGTCTTTAGAGAAAAGTTTTCCAATGATAGGTAAAATATTTTTAGTGTAAAAATGATAACCTTGTTTAAATGGAGTTTTTACCGGGTTTGAAGTTTCAAGAATTACAAAAATTCCGTTTGGTTTTAATACTCTCAAAATCTCTGTCAATCCTTTATCTAGATTTTCAAAATTTCTTATCCCGAATGAAACTGTTATTGCATCAAAATGGTTGTCTGGAAAAGGCATGTTTTCGCTATCGCCAATAACCATATCAATTATATGGTCTAGTTTTTTATCTGCAATTTTTTTTATACCCACTTCAAGCATTCCGGCAGAAATGTCTAATCCAATAATTTTTTTTGCCTTAGTTTGTGTCATTAAAATTGCTAAATCGCCTGTTCCAGTTGCAATATCAAGAATGTTTTCTGGATTTTTCGCAGCAACAAGAGCTAGTACCTTTTTACGCCATTTTACATCAATTCCAAAAGATATCACACGGTTTAATCCGTCATAATTTCCAGAAATGGTATCAAACATTTGGGTTACTTGTTCTTTTTTACCTAAAGAGGAATCTTTGTAAGGAGTTATGTTTTTCGACATTTTTATGCAATTTTTTAGGATGCAAAAGTACAAATAATAAAAGGCAAATAACAAAAAACAATCTCTAAGTTTTGGGACTAAAGCTATCTTAACAAAGTAATTACTTCTTTGTATAGGTTAGAAAATCAAAATCAAAATTGTGCTTTTCATCTTTGAAGTGTTTTTCTTCAAAAGTTAATTTCCAGTTTTGTAAATCTATTTCAGGAAAAAATGCATCGGCTTCAGGGTTTGCATGAACACGAGTTAGTTCAATTTTGTCTGCCAAGTCTATAGATTGTGTATAAATTTGGGCACCACCAATAATAAATATTTCTTCTTCTTTTGGTGCAATTTCTATTGCTTTTTCAATAGAATTTACGACCAAACAACCTTCGGCAGTATAATTTTTTTGACGTGTAATGATGATATGAGTACGATTTGGAAGCGGTTTTGGAAAACTTTCAAAAGTTTTTCTTCCCATAATTATATAATGACCCGATGTTATTTGTTTAAATCGTTTAAAGTCGTTTGGTAAATGCCATACCAATTGGTTATCCTTTCCAAGCGCATTGTTTTGGCCAGCAGCAGCAATAAGAGTAATCATTAAGTTGTTTTTTTATTTTCGACTTCGTTTTTTAGTTGTTCTATTTTCTTTTCTTGCATGGTCATTAAGCGATTTATTTGTTCTCGTTCCCAATTTTTATTCATGAAACTATCCGTAATAAAAACTTTAATAAAATGAAGGATAAAGAAGAAAAACCATATAGTTATTACCCAAATAAACCAATTTTTGGGCTCACCAACATTCATCCATTTGTTTATAATAAAGATAAATATGCTACCCAAAAAAAACATAACAAAATGAAAATACAAGCTCTTTTTTTGTTTTATCCTTTTGCGTGCGTACTCATACATTTCATGCTGTTCTGTATCCATATGTCGAAAATTTGAATTTAAAGATACGATTTTTTTTGAAAATATAAAAATTGCTATTAGATATAATTTAGTAAGAAAACGTTTTCTTATTTTTATTTTAACAATTAACTGCTTATAAATTAAGAATGTAGGACTAATTTATGGGCTATTTTAATAAAATAATAATTCTGTGTTAGCAATGTTAAATGTGTGTTTTTATTGCTTTACTTTGTGTCATTAATCTATAAATGAATTAGTTATGTCTGTAAAGAAACAAATTATAAAAACAAAGCCAGTTGTTAAAGTTACCTTTTCGATTGAAGCAAAAGAAGCAAGTGCGGCATCAGTAGTAGGTGATTTCAATAACTGGAATCCAGCTGAAGGTGAATTGTCAAAATTAAAAAACGGAACATTCAAGGCTGTTTTTGAATTGCCAAAAGATAATTCGTTTGAATTTAAATATATCGTTGATGGAGCTTATGTAAATGATCCAGAAGCAGATAGTTACCGTTGGAATGAATTCGCAAATGCTGAAAACAGTGTTTTAGAAGTATAGGTTTAGGTTTTAGTTTGTATTAAAATCCGTTTGACATTTTGTTGAACGGATTTTTTTATAAAAAAGTCACTTTTTCAAATAGGTTACTACACTTTTTTCAATTCTTTTTGAAGCTTCGGTTTCAACTGTATTGTTTCTTGTTTTTTGTTTTTCAGTTTCGGAATGTGCTTTTTCATTATACCAATTACCTTGCCCTTTAAAAGTTTGCTTTTCCCAAACTAAAATTTCACTATTGGAGATTTTATTCCATTCCAAATTGTCAAATGTGTTGTCAACAATGACTTTAAAATTTATTGTTTGGTTGTTTTTATTTTTCATTGAAACAATAAATTCTGACCAACTATGATTATTGTATGTAATTACTTTTCCTTTGTAGCCTAAAGTATTTAGTAAACAAACAAATGCTATTTCTCTTTCGCTACACCAACCAAATGTTGAAAAATCACCTTCAGTAGCTGTGTGATAAAGTTCTTTTTTGCTTACTAATTCGCTTAAAAATAAATTTGGTGTTCTGTCAATATCAGCGTAAGATTTATATTTAGCGAATTCTTTTGGTGGTTTTATTTGGTTTAGTTTTTGATTAGTTTTTAAACTTACAATTTCATGCCTAGGATTTGGATTAATCCAGTGCCAAAAATAAGGAATATTCAAGATTTCACCTTTTGAACCATTAGTAGCATTTTTGCTAGTAAATAATTTATGTAAGATTTTGATTGTGTAAAAAGTCTTGTTATTTAAAGAATCTTTCTCTGAGATTTCATTTTCTGAAAACAAGGAATCATAGTCAGAATGATCAATGGAATAAAAATCTTTCAAATGATTTGTTACCAAACTTTCAAAGAAAACTGGCATTTTCATTTCTGTATAAGAAAATTCTTTTGGCTGAAAATCGGATTTGTTTTTAGAGGAAAATTTATTGCATGCTAAAAAAGGAATAATCAGAATAGAGAAGTATAAAATTTTCATAAAAAGACATTTTCTAATTTAATAACGCAAAAAATAGAAAAATCTTATTAATAAATTATACCGCCACAATTCCTTTTATATGCGGATGCGGATCGTAATCTTCTAAGGTAAAATCTTCAAATGTAAAATCGAAAATATTCTTCACATTTGGATTTAATATCATTTTTGGTAGTGGTCTTGGCTCACGTGATAATTGCAATTCTAATTGCTCAAAATGATTGTTGTAAATATGTGCGTCGCCAAAAGTATGAATAAATTCGCCAACTTGTAAATCACAAACTTGTGCAATCATCATAGTGAATAAAGCATAAGATGCAATATTAAATGGAACACCAAGAAAAATATCGGCACTTCGTTGGTACAATTGACATGATAATTTTCCTTCTGAAACATAAAATTGGAAGAATGCATGACATGGAGGCAAAGCTACTTTTCCGTTTTCGATATTTTCAGCAAATGATTTGGTTGTGTCTGGTAAAACCGATGGATTCCAGGCAGAAACCAACATGCGTCTGCTGTTTGGATTGGTTTTTAAAGTGTCAATTAATTCAGTAATTTGATCAATTTCTTCACTGTTCCAATTGCGCCATTGGTGACCATAAACCGGACCTAAATCGCCATTTTCATTTGCCCATTCGTCCCAAATTCTTACTCCGTTTTCTTTTAAATAACCAATATTAGTATCGCCTTTCAAGAACCAAAGCAACTCATAAACAATAGATTTTAAATGTAACTTTTTAGTTGTTACCATTGGAAAACCTTTAGCTAAATCAAAACGCATTTGGTAGCCAAAAACACTTTTAGTTCCGGTGCCAGTTCTGTCGCCTTTTTGAGTTCCGTTTTCTAAAACGTGTTTTACTAAGTCGTGGTATTGTTTCACTTTAAAGAAAGTTTAAAAGTTTGTGAGTTTAAAAGTTACGATTCGCGCTTAGAAATTTCGTCTCTAATTCGCGCTGCTTTTTCGTAGTCTTCTTCTTGAACTGCCATTTCTAAAAACTCATGAAGTTCAGATAGACTAAACTTGGTGTATCCTTCGCCAGCTTTTTCTTCGTCGGTATCTAAACCAAAAGTATCTGGAGTAGAAAGCACGCTGTCATCGTCTGGATTTTGATCTTCTAATTCTGATGGATTGGCGTTTAAATAAATTCCGGCTTTGTCAAGAATGTTTTTATAGGTAAAAATTGGTGCTTGGAAACGCAATGCTAAAGCAATTGCATCTGAAGTTCGAGCATCAATTATTTCTTCAATTTTATCTCTTTCGCAAATAATACTTGAGTAAAAAACACCGTCAACCAGTTTGTGAATAATTACTTGCTTTACTACGATATCAAATCTGTCGGCAAAACTTTTAAATAAATCGTGGGTTATTTTACAGAACAAATGTTGTTTCAATAATTAGTAATGTAACGGAACCCTTAATTGGACGCCCTTATTTAATAAACGAAGTTTTTTCGTATTACCAGTTTTAACAAATAGTCTCTTGCATGCTTAC
>JAIEMH010000006.1 GCA_019752245.1 Flavobacteriaceae bacterium | reverse complement strand
AGAAGAAGTAGGTTCTAAATCACTTTCTTGGTTCGTAGAACGTAACCAAGAAAAATTAGCATGTGATGTAATCTTAATTTCTGATACTGGAATGATTTCTAACCAACAACCGTCAATTACAACAGGATTAAGAGGTTTAAGTTACGTTGAAGTTGAAGTTACAGGACCAAATCGTGACTTACATTCAGGACTTTATGGTGGTGCAGTTGCTAATCCAATAAATGTTTTGGCAAAAATGATTGCCTCGCTTCATGACGAAAACAATCACATAACAATTCCAGGATTTTATGATAATGTAGAAGAATTATCGTTAGAAGAAAGAGCCGAAATGGCAAAAGCACCTTTCAATTTAGATAATTATAAAAAAGCATTGAACCTTAACGATATTTATGGCGAAAAAGGATATGTTACCAACGAAAGAAACTCTATCCGTCCAACTCTAGACGTTAACGGAATTTGGGGCGGATATACTGGCGAAGGTGCAAAAACAGTAATTGCAAGTCAGGCATTTGCTAAAATATCAATGCGTTTGGTACCAAATCAAGATTGGGAACAAATTACTG
Organism: Flavobacteriaceae bacterium; assembly: GCA_019752245.1. Classification (GTDB taxonomy): domain Bacteria; phylum Bacteroidota; class Bacteroidia; order Flavobacteriales; family Flavobacteriaceae; genus Flavobacterium. The sequence goes on along the minus strand of JAIEMH010000006.1, from coordinate 10,383 downwards.
AATTGTTTACTAAACACTTTGAAAGCATTGCCCCTTCTGGAGTAACAGTAAAAGTAAAACCACATCATGGCGGACAAGGTTATGTAACGCCTATTGACAGCATTGGTTACAAAGCTGCTAACAAAGCGTACACCGAAACTTTTGGAGTTCCTGCAATTCCTGTGCGTTCTGGTGGAAGTATTCCAATTGTAGCGTTATTCGAAAAAGAATTAAAATCTAAAACTATTTTAATGGGATTCGGATTGGATTCTGATGCCATTCATTCACCAAACGAACATTTTGGAATTTTCAATTACTTAAAAGGTATCGAGACTATTCCATTGTTTTACAAGTATTTTGTGGAGTTAAGCAAGTAAAACATGAAGTACAAAATCATTTTCATACTATTTATCATTACCGCTTTATTTGGGTGTAAAGATACTGATGTTGTTTCGGTTGCTAGAGAAAAAGAAATAATAGAAGAAAACAAAATTGAATTTCCGAAGCAAATTTACACTTCTGACGGCAAATCAATTGGAACCGAACAAAGTGTTAAAGACTCATTAAACAAAAGAGTTTTAAGCAAAAGTAAAATACTTACAAAAGAAGAAAATGATTTTTTATGCAATTGTTTCATAAAAGAAGTACAAAAAACTAAAGACAGTGATTCCATTCTTACAACAAGTTTGTCAACATGTAGTAAACTTTTACAAAATCAACGTCAACAGCAAAAACCCAATTTTTATATCTATTCTAAAGATGGTGAGTTTATTGGTACTAAAGTATCATTAAAGAAAATGATTCTAAAGGAGATGAAGACTAAAAAAATAAATGACGTATCAGATTCACTTTTAAACGATATTGTAGATTGTATAGGAAAAAAATATTGCACTATGACAAGCAAAGAAATTGATAATCATAAAGATATATTTCTAGAGTGCATGATGGATAGCTATTCTAAAACGCCTAATTAAATTTCAAATCCGCTCTAACAAAGCGGATTTTTTTATTCTAAAATGTTAAATTTCATCTCTACACTTGTAGAAGCAATTTTTTATTCTACATTTGTAGAACAATATCTAAAGTTGTAGAATGAAAAATATCTTTATACTTTTATTTTTGATCACAATTACATTAATTGGATGCAAGACAAATCAGAGGCAAAACGGATTAAAACATGGAAAATGGATTACCTATGATTCCATAAATAACGACAGTTATAAATACGTAGAACATTACAAAAAAGGTGAAGAAGTAAGAACATGGAAAACCTTTAAAAATAAAAAAATTTATAAAAAAGAGGTTTTTCTAAAAGATAGTTGTCAAGTTATTTATTACAATGTGAATAAAAAAATAATTTTAAAAGGGCAAACCATGTCAGTACAAAATGAAAAAGAAACACATTGGTTTTATTTTGGTAACTGGAACTATTATGACGAAAACGGTAAGCTTATACTTATCAAAACCTATAGAAATGGAGAATTAATTTCCGAAAAAGAAATAAAATAAAAAATGATACAACTATCCAATTCAGAAGAACAATTAATGGAACATTTGTGGAAGCTTAATAAAGCCTTTATGAAAGATTTGCTAGAAGCTTTTCCAGAACCAAAACCAGCAACAACAACAGTTGCAACTTTATTAAAAAGAATGATTGATAAGAAGTTCGTGGCTTACAACGAATTTGGGAATTCAAGAGAATATTATCCGTTGGTAAAAAAAGAAGATTATTTCTCCAAGCACGTTAACGGATTAATTAAAAATTTCTTTAACGACTCGGCTTCACAGTTTGCTTCCTTCTTTACAAGAGAAACCAATCTAACCGAAAAAGAATTGGAAGAATTAAAAAAAATCATTGATGTAGAACTTCAAAAAAAGAAAAAATGATCGACTTTCTATTAAAATCAACCATCAGTTTAACCGTTTTTCTTGGCTTCTATCATTTAGTTTTAGAACGTGAAAAAATGCATCAGTTCAATCGATTTTATCTTTTGTTTTCTATTGTAATTCCGCTTGTAATTCCGTTTTTGACTTTTGAAATTATCAAAATTGTTCCTGCTGTTCAGAATTTTGAAACTATTGTTGAAGAACCTTTTTTAATTCCATCAATAGGAATTTCTATTGAAGAAAAAATAGATTACACGCCTTATATTCTTTCGAGTTTATATGGAATAATTAGCTTTCTATTGTTAGTACGATTTGGAAAAAACATTAGGAAATTAATTTCAAAATCTAATTCTAATCCGAATGTAAAATACAAAAATGCTAATTTAGTTTTGGTTGAAGAAGAAACACTTCCGCATACTTTTTTGAATTCAATATTTATCAATTTTGATGATTACAATAATAGAAATATTGAAGACGAATTGTACTCTCACGAATTGGTTCATGTGACTCAGAAACATACGTTAGACATTTTATTTATTGAATTCTTGAAAGCAATTTTTTGGTTCAATCCGCTATTTATATTCTACAAAAAAGCTATTCAACTCAATCACGAATTTCTTGCCGACGAAGAAATTGTAAAAACTTATAACAATGTTCCGTTTTATCAAAATTTGCTTTTGCAAAAAGGCAACGGAAACCAAACGATTTACTTGGCCAGTAATTTAAACTATTTAGTAACCAAAAAACGATTAATTATGATGACAAAAAGCACAACACAAAAAATTGCCGTTTTGAAAAAGATTGCAATTGTTCCAATTCTTGCTGGATTAATTTATTTTTTCTGTGTTGAAGTTGTGGCACAAGAAAAAACAGAAGCAACGACAATCTCTCAAAAAAAATACACTCCAAATGATAAAGATAAAATTAGAGATAGTTATTATTCTAATGTAAGAATAATGTTGAAGGACTTAAGAACAAACATCATAATTAATAAAATGTATGAAGAGTTATCACTTGAGGAAAAAAGAAGCTACTTAAGTTGGGTTCCAAATATAATTATTGAAAAGGAAATTCCACAACCATTATTCGAAAGAATGAAAACCAAAAACATGGCGGTTTGGATAAATGGAAAAACAAGTTCAAAAGAAGAAATTAAAAAATATAAACGAACTGATTTCAATTATTACACTTATAGTTTTGTACATAAAAACGCTAGATCAAAACGTTTTCCACAAGAATATCAATATACTTTATACACAAAAAAATATTTTGATGAAAACTTAAAAAACAGTCATTTACATTTTAGTAATGATACCTTAAAGATGGTAATTTCTAATTATGATAGAGCTACAAAAAAAGTTTCAGAATTATTAAATCCAAAAAGTGTAGTGGCTGATACAATTGTTTGGCAAACAAAAGGTAAGGAAGGTTATAATTTATATGTAAATGATAGTGTAGAAAAGAAAAAAGAATTAAGCTCAATCTATGCTATAAATGATATTGAAATAAAACCTGAATTTCAAGGAGGAATCTCAGAATTTTACAAATACATTGGAAAAAATTTTAAAATTCCAAAAGAAATCGCAACTGATGGTAAAATATTTGTGCAATTTGTAATAGAATCCGACGGAAAAATTTCTAATGTTAAAGTCATTAAAGATATTGGTTTTGGAACTAACGAAGAAACAATTCGGGTTATTGAAAACTCACCAAAATGGATTCCTGGCAAAAAAGATGGAAAACCAGTTAGAGTTCAATATTCTTTACCAATATTAATTAAACCTAATTAATTTCAAATCCGCTCTAATCAAGCGGATTTTTCTTTTATAAAAATCTGTGAATCTGTGGCTAACAAAACTAACTTTCAACATTTTATAACAATCTGTAATTTTTGGCGTTAAATTTGTACTAATCATCATCAATCAAAATCAATCATCATGTTAAAACGTTTTTTTATTCTTTGTTCTGGTGTCGACACTGACATTGTGAACGGTTGTTCCAACGGCGAACAAAACAAATATGCCGGAATTGGAGCCACAGTGTTCTTCACAGCAATTATGGCTTTTATAGCTAGTAGTTATGCTCTTTTTACCGTTTTCGATAATGTGTATACCGCAGTTTTCTTTGGTTTAGTTTGGGGATTTTTAATCTTCAATCTGGATAGATTTATTGTTTCGACTATCAAAAAACGTGATAATTTTTTAGACGAATTTATTCAGGCAACACCTCGAATTGCTTTGGCGATTATTATTGCCATTGTAATTTCAAAACCGTTGGAAATCAAAATTTTTCAGAAAGAAATTGAAACCGTTTTGTTGAAAGAGAAAAACGAAATGTCCATGGCAAACAAAAAACAAGTTGCCAACTATTTCCAATCGGATGTAGATAAAAACAAAGCCGAAATCGATGCTTTAAAAAGTGATATCGCGAAAAAAGAAAAAGAAGTAAACGATTTATACGCTACTTACATCACTGAAGCCGAAGGAACATCTGGAACTAAAAAATTAGGAAAAGGTCCGGTTTACGCCGAAAAAAGATTGAAACACGATGCACAATTAAAACAATTGGATTCGTTAAAAGCTGTAAATGCTGTAAAAATTACTGAAAAAGAAAACAAAGCCAAAACGCTACAAGCCGATCTTGACAAAAAAGTAACCGATTCACAACCTATTATCGATGGTTTTGACGGATTAATGGCTCGAATAAACGCTTTGAATAAATTGCCTTGGTTACCGTCGTTTTTTATAATGTTGTTGTTTCTAGCTATTGAAACGTCACCAATTATTGCTAAATTACTTTCTCCAAGAGGCGAATATGATTTCAAGCAAGAAGATGCAGAAATGGGAATTAAAAATGTACTCGCACAAAATCGCTACCAAAGTGATTTGCAACGAAAAACCGATGCAGAAATTTACGATAAAGTTTACGCCGACATCAAAGACGACCGAGAACTTTACAACTACAAGAAAAAAGGCGCAATGAATTTATTAAAACTCCAAGCCGATGGTTTTGTTGAAAAGCAGAAACGTTCAATGTAATTTTCTTAACACAAAAGGCACAAAAGAAAACCCGATAAAAATAATTTTATCGGGTTTTATATTTTTTCAATTTAATGAGAATCTTTTGTTTCTTTTGTGTTTGAAAACTACATATAACTCAAAATCTCCTTCTTGTAAGTATCATATTCACCTTGCATAATCAATCCATTGTCAAGGAGCTTTTTGTAATTCTGAAGTTTTTCAAACAATTCATCTTGCGACAAATCACTTAATTTTCTTTCTGACGATGTTGTTGGAGCTTCTACTTTTGGCTCTTCAAATGAAGTGTAATTTGAAACCGGAACAATTTCGGCAAAATTAGTTACTTCTTCTGTTTCCATTTCTTCAACCTCAGCAACTTCTTCAAAAGGAGTTTCTTCTGCAATTATAGGATTATTCGGAGTAGTATTCACAACTGGATTTTTCAATAAATCCAATTGCTCTTTCGCGTAAGTATATAATTTCCGAGCTTGATTTTTTGGCAAATAATCAACTGTATGCGTCAATTCTGATTTAGTAGTAAAAGTGAAATCGGCACCAAGAATTCCTTCTTTTACGAAACTTGCCGCAATATCATCCCAATCATAATCTACAAATTCCATTGATAAACCAAGATTTTTCGGCTTGCATAGAATTATCCTTTTGTTAGTAACCACAATACTATCTGGTAAAATTGTCACCGCTGGTTTTTTTTGCACAGCAATGTATCCAATTTCTTCATTTGACATTAAAAGATTCTCCAATTTAGCAGTGATTTTTTCGATTGCTTTTGGATCTTGATCTTCGTTTAATATTTTCTTTAAATTATCAATCATATTGAAAGTTTATAATTTTATCGGTTAAAATGTTTAAAAAGTTTAGCAAAAGTAATGCCTAAATTAATACAAAATCAAAAAAGAGATTGATAAATCAACCTCTTTCCCTTTGAAAAATAAAAATTAAAACAAAAAATTACTTATAGTGCAATGCTATTTGTCCTATTTGCCCTAATATTTTGAAGGAATCTTTAAATGATAATTTTGAACCATCTAAATGAATCCATCGATTTAATGGTTTTTCACACAGTAAACTTTTGGCTTTTTCTAAACCATATTTCTTTTTTATTCGCATAAAAATTTCAACGTCAAATAAACCATCCGTTAAAAATCGTGTTTGAAATGTATCTTCTACAACATCTTTTGTCATAATTTTTGCACAACATTGTGTGTCTTTGAAATCCATTCCCAGTTTTTTTCTGATGATGAAGTTTGTTATTTTACTAATGATTGTTCCAGAAGCTTTTTCTTCAATAGTTGCACCCATTCTACTAATTCTTGAACCACTTACCACTTTGTAGTTTGAATTCTTAATGGTATCAACAAGAGTACCAAAATCTTGAAAGTTTGTAGACAAATCGACATCTAAAAAGCCTATATAATCAAATTGCTGTTGCATGGCTAACTTTAACATTCCTAAACGCACAGCCTCAGCTTTTCCAACATTTTCTTTACAATCATAGACACTTATTCTTCCTTCATTTTTCTTTTTCAAATCATAGAGCAAAGCCAATGTATTATCGGAACTCCCATTATTAACAAAACACAAATGATATCCCAAATTGGACTTTACAAAATTATTAAACTCTTCGCTCAATAATCTTTTTTCTTCATTGTAACAAGGTATTACAACTCCAACAATTGTGTTTTGTATAAATTTTTTCTTGTGAATTACGTGTGTACAATTACTGTTTCCAATTAATCTTTTAACACGTATTCCTATTTCGTTTAAACTTAACGGCTTCTTTAAATAATCGGAAGCACCTAATGCAAAACCTTTTTCTATGATGTCTTCATCAATATTTCCTGACAAAATTAAAACTGGTGTTTTATGACCTAAATCTTTTTTTATGTACTTTAAAATATCTAAACCAGATCTATTTGATGCTTGATGATTATCTACCCTTTTATCTCCAGTGCATTCTGGCAAATCGATATCGACCAGTACTAAATTTGGCGCATAACTATCATATTTACTTATTCCTTCTTCTATGCTTTTTGAAGTCATTACTTCATATCCCAAGTCAGTTAAACATTTTTCTAATGAAAGTAAAACTAATTCTTGATCGTCTACAACTAATATTCTCATGCTACTATTTTAACGAATTATTTATTTGATTTCTGTTAATTACAGTTCAAAGATAAGTTGATATGACATCGTTGTATTAGGGTTTTAGACTAAAGATAGTACTTGTATCGATGAATGGAAAGATCATGTCGTTATATAAAATTCATCGATAGAATGTTTATTACCAGATCTTTATTTAGATTCAAATACACCGAATTTAGATTTCGTTAGAAGTGATTTATACGAAAATAAATTTACAGTAAGTTCAATCGTTTCATCAATTCAGGACGATTGGCGCGACTTACCGGAATTACATCTTTGGCAATGAGTACCGAATTGTCTTCAATATCGATGATTTTTTTGGTATTGATAATGTACGAACGATGCACTTTTAAAAATAAATCTTTAGGTAATTTATCTTCTATTTTCTTTAAAGTAGAATGTACAACGTAGTTTTTAACATCGGTCTTTATGTGAATATAATCGCCTTTGGCTTCTACAACTGTAACCGAATTGAATTCGATTTTAATCAATCGTCGATCAATATTTATATAGAATTCTTTGCTGTTATCTTCTGCAGTTGGCTTAACTTCTTTAGACGAATTTGAAGTAGAAATTGGAGCTGCATTTGCTTTAGCAATAGCTTTCTGAAAACGTTCTTCGGTAATTGGTTTTACTAAATAATCAACAATGCATTCGTATTCAAAAGCTTCAATAGCAAAGTTTTTATCCGATGTTATTAAAATAACTTTTGGTGGATTTTTGATGGTTTGAATAAAATCAAATCCTGTAAAATCGGGCATATGAATGTCTAAAAATATCAAATCAACATCGTTTTGATTCAAATATTTAATGGCTTGCATAGCATTTGAAAATTCCTGAACCAGATTAAGATCTTTTTGCATAGAAATCATTTGAGCAATAATTGCTCTAGCCATTCCTTCATCATCTATAATTATGCAGTTCATAGGCCTAAAAAGGATTATAATTGATCTACAAAATCTTGCATTATTTTTAAAATAAATTCAAATTCAGATTGCAGATTTGTAGATTGTTCTTTTAAATTCTTTTCAAATTCTTCAGCAATATAGTAACTTTTTTCAAGACTAAGTATAGAAATTTTATGTTTCAGTTTGTGAACGCTTTCTGCAGCAAATTTCAAGTTATTAGTTTGAATATGATTTTGATATACAGCAACTTCTTCTGGCAGTTCTTTTTTTAAGATTCCGATGATTTTGGCTTTAAATTCATCGTTATCGCCTGATAACTGATTGATATATTTTGAATTTGGTTTTTCCATTATTTTTTCGGCAATGTAAAATAAAACGTAGTTCCAAGTGTTTCTTTGCTTTCTAACCAAATTTTACCTTCATATAAATCGATGATTTTTTTCACAATTGAAAGTCCAATTCCTGATGATTGATCAACATTTTCCAACTTAGAAAACAAATCAAATATTTTATTTTGGTAGCGTTGATTGATTCCGATTCCGTTATCGTTTATATAAAATTCAATTTCATTTTCGGTTTCTTTACATCCAATTTCAACAAGTCCATTCTCTTTATCGTTGTATTTAATTGCATTCTGAATCAAATTTTGAAACAATTGTTTGAACCTAAAATCGTTTCCAAACACTTTTGGCATTTCATATTTGAACACTATTTCAATATGATTTGGAACCGAAATGGTTCTGATAATTTCATCAATTAATATATTCAAATCAATGGTTCTATCTTCTGCTTCTAGTTTATCAATAGACGAATAGTCTAAAATTCCTTTGATTAACAAATCCATTTTTTCAACATTGGACAAAATTAAATCGAGTGATTTTTGATGTTTTTCTTCCAATATTTCGGCGTTGTCTTCTTTGAACCAATTAATTAGCGTGTCAATGCTTCGCAACGGCGCTTTTAAATCGTGTGAAACTACGTGCGCATATTCGTTCAACGATTGATTTTGCTTTTCTAAATTTTGAAGTAATTCCTCACGTTGTTTATTGATTCGTACAATTTCTAACGATTGCTCTTTTATGTAATCGGCCGAATTTAATTGTGTTGAATTGGCTAAAAAATCAGTTTCTAAATTCATCGAATTCAGAATAGTTTCTAAATTTTTATTGATTTCCTTTAGACTTTTAGCTTCGTCTCTTAGTTTTTGATTGGCTTCAAATAACTCGTCGGAACTTATCTTCATTGCGCGTTGCAACAAGGAAATTTGGCTTTCAAAGTTGTTGTAAGAATCGTCTACAGCATTAAAAAATTGATCGATATCGTTCAATCCATTCTTTAATTTTTTTTCAATTTGTCGTTTTAAAAGTGAATTCATTATTCGCTTATCAAAGTTAAAGTCATTGTTTGATTGTGCAATTCGCAAGAAGAATGGCCGTTAAATGGTGCCATTTCACCATACGAGTAAAATCCTGTAATGGCAACATTTTCGCCAATTACTTCTCTCACTTGTTCTAATTCTTCTTCTACTCTTTGGTTCATAACTAGTTTACGACCAACGCAACTTACAATTAAGGCAATTTGTGGAGGATTTTTACGATTTTCCATTGCAATTTCGGCTGCTTGTTGTGCGCCATCAGCAATACCATCAATAGAAGCCATCATTAATTGTACTCTAGAATTTACTGGAACGTCACCAGCTAAAATCATAGAATTATCTTCATTATTGATGCTTAAAATAGTTCGAACAACAGGTTCGCTCTTTCCTTCAGGAGTTACATTTAATGGATAAAATAGTGATGCTTGAGGCAATTCGTTTGCTTTTTCACCAAGGTATTTTTTGTATAAATCTAAAGCTGGGATATCGTCAATTTCAAAAAGAATATTGGCTTTAGAATTTGTAATTATTCGTTCAGGACCAAACGGAATCCAACCGCCAAAACTAGCAAACGAAATGTCTAAAGTTTCGCCATAAAATCCGATTAAAACTACTTCACCTTCTTTAGGATTTTCTTTGTATGAAGCTAGTGTTTTTTCAAATCGAGCATCATCGCCACACATTCCGCCAGTTAGTGAAATTATGGAATCTTTGTTTGATTCTAATCCGTTAATTAGCGAACTTCCGTTTACAAAACTACCCTCGGAAACTACAAATAAGTGTTTTAAATTTTCTTTTGGCATTTCATTAAACAACGATTTTCCAAGTGGCTTTGCTTTTTTATCGTACTTTAAAATGTTGTCACTTTTTACAATAAAAGAACTTTTTTCAAATTCGATTGCCGATACAGAAATGGAATTATCATTTACATTACAACAAATAATTTCGCCCGAAGTAGAACCAAAAACGATGTGTTCATAAGGAAATTGGTTGCGAATATCGGCAATAACATTTTCGTCTTCTAACAAAAAACGATTGGCAAAAACCCATA
>JAIEMH010000244.1 GCA_019752245.1 Flavobacteriaceae bacterium | reverse complement strand
TTTTAAACTCTTCTAGGCAAAATAATCCATTTTCATTGGCTGGAATAACTTCTACATCTGCCATAGTTTCTAACCAAGAAGTTTGATTAGAATGGTGTTCCATGTGCGAAATAAAAACAATTGGTTTTAACTCTTTTGGTAAAGTGATGAATTCTTTTAAATTTTCAGGAATTTTAAGACCTAGAATACGTTGAAATTTATTTACAACACCAGTCATTCCGGTTCCAGTGTTAATTAAAACATCATCTTCAGTGGCATTTACATGACGTTTAATAATGTGTTTTGCTTCATGATATGCCATTGTCATTGCAGTTCCTGAAATTGTCGTTTCAGTATGCGTATTAGCTACAAACGGACCAAATTCATTCATTAACTTTTCTTCAATTGGTCGGTACAATCTTCCACTTGCGGTCCAATCGGTTTATTTGTTTTTTTTAGTTCCAAAAGGAGATTCAAATTCTTGGTCAATTCCGATAATATTTTTTCGAAATTGTTGAAAGTAAAGTTCTAATTCAGTTGTAGTTAATGTAGAAGTCATTGCTGTATAATTAAATCATCGAAAACAGAATACAAAGATATAATTTTAGTTTGTTAAAACGTGTAACCAAAATCGTTGATTTTTCAAAACATATTTCATTACAACTTACTAATAATTTTAGTAAATTTGTATACCCATCAACTAAACTAGATGCAATTAAAAATTAACAATCGTTTTTCTAAAGAATTAACTGCTGATGTTAGTGAGTTAAATACGTCACGACAAGTTTTGAATGCGGCATTTTCTTACGTTAATCCAAGAATTCCGACTAATCCAAAATTATTACATTATTCTGATGAAGTTATAGAATTGATTGGAATTACATCTGAAGAAACTCAATCAGAAGATTTTCTGAATGTTTTTTCTGGTAAAACAATTCTTCCAGATTCTCGACCTTATGCAATGAACTATGCCGGACATCAATTTGGAAATTGGGCAGGACAACTTGGTGATGGAAGAGCAATTATTTTAGCCGAAATTGAACATAACAATCAAAATTTTACACTTCAATTAAAAGGATCAGGAAATACACCTTATTCTCGTAGAGCCGATGGTTTGGCAGTTTTGCGTTCGTCAATAAGAGAACATTTGTGTAGTGAAGCCATGCATCATTTAGGTGTTCCAACCACTCGTTCGCTATCATTAATTTTAACAGGTGACGAGGTTTTACGTGATGTAATGTATGATGGAAATCCCGAATATGAAAAAGGTGCCGTAGTTTGTAGAGTCGCTCCTAGTTTTATCAGATTTGGAAATTTTGAGCTTTTTTCTTCACAAAATGACATTGAAAATTTAAAAAAACTAGCCGATTTTACTATTAAATATTATTATCCAGAAGTAAAAAAAACTGGCAAAGAAAAATACATTGAATTCTTTCAAAATATAGCAGACAAAACACGTAAAATGATTGTTCATTGGCAACGTGTTGGTTTTGTTCATGGTGTTATGAATACCGATAATATGTCTATTTTGGGACTAACAATTGATTTTGGTCCATATGGTTGGCTGGAGGATTATGATCCGTCTTGGACTCCAAATACAACTGATAGAGAAAACAGACGTTATCGATTTGGAAATCAACCAGAAATTGCACTTTGGAATTTGTATCAGCTTGCGAATGCTTTGTATCCATTGGTTGAAGAAGCGCCGCCTTTAGAAAAAATTCTAAACAATTTTATGATATTGTATGATACAGATTACACCAATATGATGCGGAGCAAGTTAGGGTTTTCAATGGAATTAAAAGAAGACTTAAAAATAATTTCAGAATTGGAAAAAGTACTTCAATTATCTGAAACCGATATGACTATTTTCTATAGAGAACTTAGCTCTGTAAAAAAAAGTTTCTCAACAGGTTGTGCAATTACTTTGATAAATGATGCATTTTATAATCCGAAAGAAATCAACAAAAATATTCTGAAAGATTGGGAAAAATGGTTTTCCAAATACATCGAAAGACTCAAATTAGAGGAAATAAACGACGAAACTCGTAAACTAAAAATGGACAGCGTAAATCCGAAATATGTATTGCGAAATTATATGGCGCAAATTGCAATTGACGCTGCAAATAATGATGATTATTCTATTATTGAAGAATTACACAACGTCTTGAAAAATCCTTACAAAGACCAACCAGAACATGAAAAATGGTTTGCTAAAAGACCTGATTGGGCAAGAGTAAAAATTGGTTGTTCGATGTTGTCATGCAGTTCTTAAAAATGAAATTAATTACCTTTTTTATTTTTAATATCTTCTAAAATCCAATTCATTTCAAGGTCATTATTTTTAATTTTATCCTTAATTGTTGGTATAATTTCTACATCAGGAAAAATTCCTCTTCCTTTAACTTCGGTTTGATTTATGGTTTTAATATCCATCAGACCTAATCGTAACGGAATTTTAGAATTTGGCAAATCTACAACTGGCATAATACCAGCAACCGTTCCGTTAAAAGCTCCACCGGTTTCTTCTCCTACAAAAGTTACGTTTGGATTCGATTTTAATGAAGATGATAAAATACACGATGCCGAAAAACTTCCTCCGTTTATTAAAACGTAAATTTTTCCATCATAATGGTTCAGCGCATTTTTACTTTTTCTTGAACCTACCAATTTGTATTGATATGAACCATCTTCATTTTTTGTGGTTCTAATATACGAAAATCCGACATAGAAAGGATAAAAAACGGCAGCAAACGGATAAGAGATTTTTGGAATATTTCTAAACAATCCCAATTTAAACAAACTCGTTTTTGAAGTTACAATTGCAGGTTGAAGAATCACAAAATCTTTATCCGTTAAATACGAATATAAGTTGACTGCATCAGCAACTCTTCCTCCTGGATTATCGCGAATATCAATGATTAAATTTTTAATATTTCGCTTTTTAATGGAATCAAAAATAGCATTGTATGCCTTATTATAATTGCCATCAGAGAAATTTTTAATTTTTAAAATTGCAACCGAATTGTCAGAATCAAGAAACTTTAAACTCTTTGCATATTCGTTAGTCAATTTATTAAAACCATAGATTTTCTTAAACCTTTTTTCTTGTTTGAGTTTATCTTTATCAATTGGTTTTTTCTCAACAATTTTAGTCGAATCTTTAACAACATTAGTTTTAGTAACCACTTTATTTAAAGGTTTCTTTCTAGAAATAACTTTAGAAATTAAAGAATCATTTTGTCTAAATACAAAGGTCAAACTATCGTTTATTCCAATTTCGTTGGTCATGTAGTTTATAAAACGTTTGGAAAATCCTTTTCTTAAATAAGTTGTGTTGAATCCGTCAGAAGTAATTCCGTTTTTATATTTATTGTAAATAAATTGCGGTTCAATTCCGTTTATAGAGACCACTTCCGAACCTAATTTGATACTTTTGTTTTTGGATTTATTTTTTAAAACATACATTTTTTCGTTTTCCCATTCATAGAAAAACTGCGATAACGGACCATCACCAGATTTTTTAAATCGTTTTGCATCCTTTTTAGAAACTCTGTTCAATACTGGAGCCATTGTCATGTGTCCTTGACGAACCGAAGCAATAACTGGAGAAATTACAAAGTAAAACGCTTTGCTAGTCATGGGTTTATTGACAACTTTTCTAATACTATCAAACTTAAAGTTGAGTTTATCCTTAGAAATATATCCGTAAAGATTTGGGTATAGTTTTTCTAATTTGTGTTGGGTATAATCAATGTCTTTTTGAAGTTTCTCTACCGAAATAGGTTGTGCTAACTTATAATTATATTTTTCTACCGATGTGCAATTAGTTAATAATAAAGCAAGTACAACTGTAAAAGAAAACCTAGTAATTTTAAAAGACATATAATTCTGTTTTGAAAATCAAATATAGTATTATTTGGGTTTTGTAGGAATTTGTTAGGAAATATTTAGGAAAAACAAAACCTTTCAAAATTGCTCTTGAAAGGCTTCTATATTTTTAGAGAATCTGAAATAAATTAAAATTAAATCCCAGCAATAACTTTAATCTCGCCAATAATTCTTTCGGCCAAATTATCTGCTAACTCTTGCTTTGCAGCTTCGGTATAAATTCTAATAATTGGTTCGGTATTCGATTTTCTTAAATGCACCCAGTTTTCGGCAAAGTCAATTTTTACGCCATCAATTGTGGTAATATCTTCATTTTTATACTTTTCTGTCATGGCAACTAAAATCGCATCAACATCAATCTGTGGTGTCAATTCAATTTTATTTTTACTCATATAATATTGCGGATAACTTGCTCTAAGTTCGGCAACAGTTTTCGTTTGATTTGCTAAATACGTCAAGAACAACGCAACACCAACAATACTATCACGACCATAATGACTTTCTGGATAAATGATTCCGCCATTTCCTTCACCACCAATTATGGCATTTGTCGCTTTCATCAATTCTACTACATTCACTTCACCAACAGCACTTGCTTGGTAACTTCCGTTATGTTTGTTTGTAATGTCACGCAACGCACGAGACGAACTCATATTAGAAACGGTATTTCCTGGAGTTTTACTCAAAACATAATCGGCAATGGCAACCAAAGTATATTCTTCTCCAAACATTTCGCCATCGTTAGAAATAAAGGCCAATCTATCAACATCAGGATCGACTACAATTCCGAAATCGGCTTGCTCTTCAACAACCAATTTACAAATATCACCCAAATGTTCTTTCAAAGGTTCTGGATTATGAGGAAAATGTCCGTTAGGTTCGCAGTATAATTTTACGCACTCTACGCCCATTAATTCTAATAATTTTGGGATGATAATTCCACCAGACGAATTTACGCCATCAACAACAACCTTAAATTTCTTAGTTTTTACTAAATCCGCATCAACCAAAGACATATCTAAAACTTCATCAATATGAATATCCATATACGAATCGTTCACGGTAATTTCTCCCAACGAATCTACATCTACAAAATCAAACGCTTCACTTTCGGCAATTTCTAGAATCAATTCACCTTCTTTTCCACTAAGGAATTCACCTTTTGCATTCAATAATTTCAAGGCATTCCATTGTTTCGGATTGTGTGAAGCGGTCAAAATAATTCCGCCATCAGCTTTTTCCATCGGAACAGCAATTTCAACTGTTGGCGTTGTAGAAAGTCCTAAATCGATGACATCAATTCCCAATCCAAGTAAAGTATTCATCACCAAATTATGAATCATTGGTCCAGAAATTCTTGCATCTCTTCCTATAACAACTTTAAGTTTACTATCGTTTTTTGTATTATTTTTTAAAAAAGTTCCATAAGCCGAAGCAAATTTTACTGCATCAACTGGCGTAAGATTATCGCCTACTTTTCCGCCAATAGTTCCACGAATTCCTGATATTGATTTTATTAAAGTCATTAGTTTTAGTTTAAAATTTTACATGTCTAAGAGTTTAATAGAAAACTCATCTGCAATACAAATATAAAAAGTTATGATTTGGATTTCAACAAAACACATAAAGATTTAATATATTTACGAATCAAATTAAATTACGAAATGCTATTTCCATTTAAACGATAGATACAAAACCTTTTAAACATTTAAACCTTAAACTTTTAAACTAAAAATTTGAATTTTCTAGCGCACATATATCTTTCTGGAAACAACGATTTGCTTAAAATTGGTAATTTTATGGCAGATAGTATTCGTGGACATCACTATTTAGATTATCCAGACGAAATTAGAAAAGGAATTTTATTGCACCGACACATCGATACTTTTACCGATGCACATCCTATTTATAGAAAAAGTAAGCACAAGCTTCATGAAAAATATGGACATTACTCAGGTGTTATTATGGATATTGTTTACGATCATTACTTGGCTAAAAATTGGTCAAAATATTCTGATGAAAAACTCGATGATTATGCCGCAACTTTCTACAAATTACTTCAAGATAATTATGAAATACTAACCGTTTCAGTTCAGAAAATGATGCCCTACATGATTTCCAGAAATTGGCTTGTTAGTTATGCCAGTTTAGAAGGTTTGGAAATGATTTTATTTCAGATGGATTATCGCACCAAACATCGTGTAAACATGCAACAAGCGATAGTTGAAGTGAAGCAATATTATACGGAATTTGAAGAGGAATTTACATTATATTTTGAAGAACTACAGCAACATTGCAAAGAGAAACTGCTTGAATTATGAAAAAAACAATTGTAGCATTTTTGATTTTTACCTTTTTCTGCCAAGCGCAAAAAGGACTAACCACTTCCAAAGCAATGGTTGTTTCGGCACGTGAAGAAGCATCACAAATTGGTGTTGAAATCATGAAAAAAGGTGGAAATGCCTTCGATGCTATGGTTGCAACCGAATTGGCACTTGCCGTTTCCTATCCGTACGCTGGAAATATTTCTGGTGGTGGATTTATGGTATATCGATTGAATAATGGTGAAACTGGCGCATTAGATTATCGCGAAAAAGCTCCAATGAAAGCCTCTAAAGATATGTATTTGGACGCAGACGGAAATGTAATTCCAAATTTATCAGTCAATGGCGCCTTGGCAGTTGGCGTTCCTGGAACTATCGCCGGATTATTTGAAGTTCATAAAAAATTTGGGAAATTATCGATGGAGGAAATCATGAAACCTGTCATTGTTTTGGCGAAAAAAGGCGTTGTGGTAACCGAAAAACAATTGAAACAAATTAATGATAATAAGCAAGATATTATTAAAGTTAGTGGTAACGAAACTTTGTATTCTACAAATTATAAAGTTGGCGATACTATAAAATACAACGCCATCGCCGAAACCTTATTTCGGATAATGAAAAACGGCAAAGACGAATTTTACAAAGGTGAAACGGCAAAGAAAATAGTAACTTTTATTCAGAAAAATGGTGGTATCATTTCAATGGAAGATTTGGCTAACTATGAAGCAAAATGGCGCACTCCAATTCGTTTTAAATATAAAAATTTAGATATCATTTCGATGTCGCCACCATCAAGCGGCGGAATTACTTTGGCGCAAATTATGACGATGATTTCAGGATATGATGTTTCAAAATTTAAGCATAATTCTGAGAAATACATTCAACTAGTTGTAGAAGCTGAACGACGTGCTTACGCCGATAGAAATTATTTTCTTGGCGACCCAGATTTTGTAAAAATTCCTAAAAATAAATTGCTCGATAAAACCTATCTAAAAGATAGAATGAAGAGTTTCACTTGGGAAAAAGCAACCAAATCATCAGATGTTAGTCATGGAGAAATTTCGATTTCCGAAAGTAATGAAACTACACATTATTCAATTGTGGATCAAGATGGCAATGCAGTTTCGGTAACAACAACATTAAATGGTGCTTACGGTTCGAAATTATATTCAGAAGAATTGGGATTCTTTTTTAACAATCAAATGGATGATTTTTCGGCAAAACCTGGTGTTCCAAATTCGTACGGATTAGTCGGTGCCGAAGCCAATAGTATCGCACCACAAAAAAGAATGTTAAGCTCGATGACACCAACAATTGTCGAAAAAAATGGTAACCTTTTTATGGTTTTAGGAACGCCTGGTGGATCAACAATTATAACATCCGTTTTGCAAACAATTCTAAATGTTTCCGAATTCAAAATGGGAATGCAAGAAGCCGTAAATGCGCCAAGATTTCATCACCAATGGTTGCCTGACGAAGTGTTGTTTGAACCTAATAAATTTGAAAAAATAATTTTAGAAAACCTTACTCAAAAAGGATACAAGATCAATGAAAAATCGGCGCCAGTTATAGGAAAAGTAGACGCAATTTTGGTGTTGCCAAATAAAAAACTTGAAGCCGGAGCAGATAAACGTGGTGATGATAAAGCCGTTGGATTTTAAACATACAAAGTGAATTTTATAAAAGATTTAGATTATGATTTGCGAAGTAATTCTAATGCAGAATTAGCAATTCCGATGGAAAATTACATGAAAAACAACTTTTCATTTCTTGGATTAAAAACTGAGGAAAGAAGAACTATTTTCAAAGCCAATTACGAAAAGTATAAAACTGAAATTAAAACAAATTTTAGAACTATTGCTTGGGAATTATTCAATGCAAAAGAACGAGAATTTCATCAATGTGCTATAGATTTATTGGTCAAAGAATTCAAGAAAAATTATATTCTAGAAGATATAAAACTAATCGAAAACTTAATCATTACAAACTCTTGGTGGGATTCGGTTGATACAATTGCCAAATATCTTGTTGGTGGTTATTTGCAAAGCTTTCCATCTGAAACATTTAAAGTCATTGAACAATTTTCAAACTCTGACAATATGTGGTTGAATAGAACTGCAATTATTTTTCAATTGAGCTATAAGGAAAAAACCAACTTTGAATTACTAAAATCAGAATGCGAAAAACACAAAGAATCTAAAGAATTTTTTATTCAAAAAGCCATTGGTTGGGCATTACGAGATTATAGCCGTTTCAATCCAAAAGGTGTTAAAGAATATGTAGATTCTACTAATTTAAAACCTTTAAGCCAAAGAGAAGCACTGCGAAACATAACATAATTATTGCATTTCGTCCAACAAAACGTTCGTCACAATTTTAGTTTTATCACCAAATTCTTTTGCCATATTGTACATAAAAACAATTTGATTTACTTTGATTTTAGAACTAATTCCCGATTTGGTTCTAGTAATTGTATAAACCGTTTTCCAGTTTTGAAAAGTAACCGAATTAAAATTAGCTTCCTCTGAAACACTAAAAGTTATAGGGTCTGAAATGAGTAATTTTTGAATGAATTCTTGCAACGGAATTTTATCAAACGATTCCGAAGTAAAATCAATAATCATTGCATTTTTATTTCGATACAATTGATTGATATTGGTAACAACTTCTTTTTTCAAATCATCACTCAACGAAGCATTGGTAAGCATTTGAAAATAAGTAAACAAATCTTCAATTTTAGATTTAGAATGTTCTTGATACACTGCAAGCACATTGGCATTATATTTCGAGCTCAAACTAACTTGCGCATTATCTGAATTGCTTGATTGTGCCTTGCAAATAAAGCTAAACATTAGAAAAACGATAAGTAAAAAACTATTTTTCATGCTACTCTTGTTTGATTCTAATAAATTGAATCTTATTATTTTGATCGTTTTTAATTTCGATAATTTTCATCCTTCTTACCGATGGCGTAGGAACAATCAGCTTTTGCGAAAATTCATTCTTATTAAAAAATTCTACTCCCAAATCATTTTTTAACAATACCAAAACTTCCAAATTATCAGAAAGTATTTTGTCTAATTGCACTTTTCGAGTTTCCCAATTTTTAATGTCCGACAGCATAAATGCTTTCAACATCATGGCGTAATCATCTGGCGTTAAATCTACATTACTTGTGGATGGAACTGTGGTTTCATTCGAATTGAAATTTATCGTTTTTGTTTTGTAAAACGGACTTTTTATAACTATTTTCGACTTTTGATCATCTGAATTATCAATGATAACTTTTCCTTCTTTAACTTCTAATGACTTTGAAACAGAATCTTTAACTTGATATACTTTTACTTCATTTGAATTTACTTTTTCATTGGTAAACTCATTATTTAACTGAATCGTTTTTAACTCTGGAACTTCTTTTTTATAGAAAACTACAATGGAAATTACAATAACAAAAATCAATGTCAAGATTAAAATCCAAAGCATTTTTTTAGGTTTTTTAGATGCTTCAATCTGCAAAATATCTTTAGGTTCTGAAACTTCTTCAAAAATAAATTCATCCCAACCCGAAAAACCTACAAATTGTGATAAGATATTCAACATATCTTTTCGTGGAATTTTGCTATTTGTTTCGGGTTTCAAATGCGTGTAAATCCATTTTTCGCTAATGGTTTGTTTGCATTTTTGTTCGATTGAACCAATCAAATTCTGAATATCCTGCGAACTAAAATTTTTCCAATTTCCTTGAAAAAAAGGATACTGCTCTTGATATTTCAAAAGCACCTTTTCTTTTAATTCATAAAAATGTTGCAGTTCAGTCATTACAAAATTCGGTTCAAATGTAGCGTAAGCAGTTTTTACTTTTACTGAAAAGTAACTGTAAAACGACTGTAAATGTAACTAAAAATCTTTACAGTGAGTTGAAAGTAGTTTTACTAAACCAACTTTAAAAAGCTGAAGTACTATTGCATCAATAATTTTAAAAACATATCAAAATGAACACAAAAGCAATTTACTTATTGTTACTTTTTATCAGTTTTAATTCTGGCTTTTCACAAATGAGCGGCAATGTAGTTTACAGTACCAATCGAAATTCAGATTATGCTACCAACAGTGGAACTGGATTTAATTTAACCGACAACAACTTAACTTTTAAAGTTAAAATCTTGATGAATAAAAAAGCCGATCGGTTTCAGGTTATTTTAGGATTGAATGAAGAGGCAAATACTGTCGAAAGTTGTAATTCGCAAATCAATCAAAGAATAGATGGTTTTGTTGGAAAATTATCTAAACTTGGAATTAAAAAAGAAGATTATTACATCGATTTTATTTCGCAAACAAAAGTTTATGATTATACAATTACAACAAATAAAGCCGAACAATTTGAAAAAGGTTTTGAAATTAAAAAGAACATCATAATTGCAACAAAATCCTTAAAAAACATTGATGAAATGATTGAAATAGCTAGTCAATTTAAAATATATGATATTATTAAAATTGATTATTTTTCGGATAATTCATCCCAAATTTATGATGATTTATTTGAAGAAGCAATCAAAATAGCTGCAACAAAAAAAGATAAATATTTAAAAGCTTTTAATAAAAGAACCGTTGGAAATCCAACAGCTTCCGACCAATTTTTTGTAATTACTCCTGAAAGTCAATACAAAAATTATAAAGCATACGAAAGTTCTGAATTTGAAACCTATTACAATTCATCAAACGCAACAGTAATGAAGAAAATAGCTCGAAAAAACAACACTTTTTATTATGATGGAACTTCGCAAGTAGATGTAGATAAAGTGATCAATAATTCGTCTCCAGAGGTTGGTATTCAATATGTATTGACCTTGAATATTTCA